>CAMUZL010000138.1 GCA_947165185.1 uncultured Selenomonadales bacterium | reverse complement strand
GCGTCAAAAAGCGCGAATTCCGTCGCCTGTGGATTGCCAGAATCAATGCGGCGGCGCGCATTAACGGAATTTCTTACAGCAAGTTGATTTGCGGCTTGACCAAAGCGGGCGTTGCCGTCGATCGCAAAATGATGGCAGAGCTTGCAATTTCCGACGCGCAGGCCTTTGCGCAACTCGTTGCCGTCGCCAAAGAAAATATCTGATACATTACGAAAAAAATTAATCCCCCGACTTCGGTCGAGGGATTTTTTCGTTGCTTAATATTCGCAAGCGACAATTTCTGCAGACCCGTCAACGTGTTTAAGCCGAATAACAGATTGAATGGGAGTTGCCGCTTTTAATTGCTTGAAAAATTTTTATCTGCCCGTCAAACGATTGGCGCAGGCAGTGAACTCCGAAATAATTTTTTCTTCGTCCAAAGTTTTCAGTTCGCGATTCTGCATCAAAATTTTTCCGTCGACAATAACCGTGTCCGCCGCCGAAGAATTCGCCGAGTAAACCAACAGTGACGCGGGATTGTAATTCGGTTGCCAATCGACGCCGCGCATGTCCCAAAGCACAATGTCCGCCTTGCAACCGACTTCGAGCCGCCCGACGTGTTTCAAGCCGACTGCCCGGGCGCCGAATTCCGTTGCCATTTGAATTGCCGTCGACGCGGGAACAGTCAGCGGGTCAAGCGTATCGACTTTCGCGAGCAACGCCGCCAAACGAATTTCTTCGAGCATGTCCAAATTGTTGTTCGAGGACGCGCCGTCCGTTCCGAGAGCAACGGTCACGCCTTCGCGCAAAAGTTTCGTCACGGGACAAATTCCGCTGGCAAGTTTCATGTTCGAGCCGGGATTGTGCGCCACACGAATTTTTTTCGACTTCATGATTTTAATTTCGTCGTCGCTCAACCACACGCAATGAGCCGCCAACATTCCGAGTTCAAGCAAGCCCGTTTCGGCGACAACCTCAAACGGACGTTTGCCGTAAGTTTTGATGCTGTCGGCAACTTCGACTTGCGTCTCGTTCATGTGCATGTGAATTTCCGCGTTAAACTTCGCGGCAGTGTCCGCGACCTTGCGCAAAAAATCGGGTGGGCAAGTGTAAATTGCGTGCGGGCCGAACATGACGGTAATTCGCCCGTTTGCCGCGCCGTGAAAATTTTTGTACAGTTCGACGTTCTCGGCAAGTTTTTTGTCGCCGTTCGCAATGCCGATAATCCCTTGCGACAAAATTCCGCGCAAACCGGATTCGTCGACAACTTTGGCAACTTCGTCCATGCACGGGCCGTACATGTCCGCGAAAGCCGTAGTGCCGGAGCGAATCATTTCGACCGCCGCAAGTGCCGCGCCCGCGTAAATATCTTTGTGCGTCATTTTGTCTTCAATCGGCCAAATATCTTTTTGTAGCCAATCCATCAGCGATTTGTCGTCGGAATAACTTCTGAGCAACGTCATTGATGCGTGCGTGTGCGCGTTGACAAGTCCGGGCGTCGCGAATTTTCCGCGCCCGTCGATAATTTTTTCCGCAGTGACTTCGCTTTGAGTTATCGCCGAAATTTTGTCGCCCGTCACGAAAATATTTGCCGTGTCGACTTCGCCGTTCGGTTTGAAAATTTTTACGTCTCGAATCACAAAATCATTTTGAATCATTTTGTCGCCTCCGTTTGCAAAGTTCGGGAACGCAAGCTATGCCGCCGCGCCGAAAGTTCCCGCGAGAAATTTTCGTCGAGAAATTTTTATGTCGAATTTTCAACCTGCCGTCTTGCGCTTTTGAAAGCGTTCGGGGAATTCCGCCATCAAAATTTCTTTGGTGATTCGGCGCGTCTTGTACTTGCGCATGAGATAAATTGTTTCATCAGCTTGCTCTTCGGTTGTTGGCGGGCAATCCTCGTCGAAAACAATGTCCTCGTCTTTCATCTCGCGCAATGCCGCAAGTTCGGCTTTTTGTTCCGGCGTCAACGGAGCCGCGATGTTAATAACTTTGCGTACCAGCATAATATTTCCTCCTCTCTGTCGCAGAAGCTTTTCGTGCAGAAATTAATCGAGTGAATTCGCCGCGCTCTGTATAAATGACGAACAAAACATCGTCAACTTTGCCGATAATTTTCCAGCGGTCTTCATAATCTGAATGCTCATCATCAAATTCAATAATGTGAGCATCATCACTGAAAACCCGTGCGGCAGTTTCAAATCTGACACGGTGTTTTTGCCAATTCAAGGCGGCTTTTTCGTCGTCCCACTCGAAAAGACGTTCGTCGATTGAAACGTTCATAATCCGAGGTAAGCGCGCTGTTCGTCGGTGAGTGTGTCAATTTCCGTGCCGCTTGACGCAAGTTTAATTTCGGCGATTCGCGTGTTGATTTCTTCGGGCATGAGATAAACTTTCGGTTCAAGTTTCGTGTGGTTGTGCAAAATGTGTGCCGCGCTGAAAAATTGAACGGCGAAACTCAAATCCATAATTTCTGCGGGGTGCCCGTCGCCCGACGCAAGATTGACCAGCCGACCTTCCGCAAGCAAATAAATTTTTCGTCCGTCGCTCTGCAAAAATTCTTCGACGTTGTTGCGAACGACTTTGCGACTGACGGATTGTGCTTCAAGTTCGGGGATATTGACTTCCACGTCGAAATGTCCGGCGTTCGCAAGCATCGCGCCGTTTTTCATCAGCGGATAATGTTCGCCCGTGATAACGTCTTTGTCGCCCGTCAACGTCAAGAAAATGTCGCCGAGCGGAGCCGCATCTTTCATCGGCATAACGCGAAAACCGTCGAAGACCGCCTCAATCGCTTTAATCGGGTCAACTTCCGTGACAATGACGTTCGCGCCGAGTCCGCGAGCACGCATCGCGCCGCCTTTGCCGCACCAGCCGTAGCCCGCGATAACAACAGTTTTGCCCGCGACAACCAAATTCGTCGTGCGCATGATTCCATCCCACGTCGATTGTCCCGTCCCGTAGCGATTGTCGAACAAAAATTTGCAGTAAGCGTCGTTGGCGGCAATCATCGGGAAAGCAAGCTTGCCTTGACGTTCCAAAGCGCGAAGTCTCAAAACGCCCGTGGTTGTCTCTTCGGAGCCGCCGATAATTTTTTCGAGCGCGTCGCGGCGCGTGGTGTGCAAAAGTTCCGTGAAGTCGCCGCCGTCGTCAATGTAAATGTCGGGCGCGAAATCCGCCGCCTTGTTCAGATAATCGTTGTATTCTTCAAGCGAACAACCGTGCGTTGCGAAAACCGTCACGCCGTCTTCGACGAGAGCCGCCGCAACGTCGTCTTGCGTGGAAAGCGGATTGGAGCCGGTTATTGCAACTTCCGCGCCCGCGTGCATGAAAACTTCCGCCATGTAAGCGGTCTTCGCCTCAAGGTGCAACGTGATTGAAATTTTTTTGCCGGCGAAAGGTTTTGTCTGCGAAAATTCTTTGTCGATTGCGTTCAGGACGGGCATGAAATTTTTCACCCAATTAATTTTGTCGTGCCCCGAAGGCGCAAGCGAGATGTCTTTAACGATTGATTGCATTTGAATTCCTCCATTGATTTTGATAAGCGCAGTCTACCAGAAAAAAATTTTTTTCTCAACGGGGCAATCTGCGCGCAAAAAAATCCGCTCAACTTTCCGAGATCGTCGCAGAGCAAAAAAAAAATCCCCGTTCGATTGAGCGGGACATTTTTTTTTAACGTGTTGGCAAAATCATCATGTGACGAGAAAATTTTTTAATCCGTGCGCTGAGCTTTCATTGCAAGCTTGTTGTCGTACATTTCTTTATCGGCGCGCTTGAAGACATCTTCGACGCTTTGATCGACATCCGCTTCATAGAACGCAACGCCGACAGCCGCAGAAACTTTTTCCCACGGCTCAAGCAAATCATTCGCGCCCTTGCGAGTCATCTCTGCGCGGAATTGCTTGACGAAATATCTGCACAGCGAAACTTTTTCGCCCGTGACGATAACGACAAATTCGTCGCCGCCGATTCTGTAAACGTGTTCTTCGCCGAAAACCGAGCAGGCCAATCTGCAGGCGTTAATCAAATATTCGTTGCCGCGCTCGTGGCCGTAGGTGTCGTTGACGCGTTTCAAAAAGTTTACGTCAATCATCACGATACAAAATTCCGCCGCGTCGCCCGAAGCTATCCTGTCGTTGAGCCAAACAATTTCTCTGTTGTAAGCGGCTTTATTTTTTATGCCCGTGAGTGAATCTTTGTGCGCCAATTCGTCCATTGCAAAAACTTGCAACTTCATGTTCTCGACGCGAACTTTTTCAATCTGCAGGTTCTCCAAGTACATTGAAATGTTATCCGTCATGCGAATTAACGCGGAGTACAAATTTTCTATTTCGTCGCCCGTGGAGATTTTCAAGTTCCTGATTCGATCAAAATGTTTGCGGCGAGCGTCGGGATTGTCGTAAGCGTAATTTCGTGCACAATACGCCATCGAATTGACGGGCAAAATTATATTGTTTTCGACAAACCACAGGCCGACGACGAAAATAAAAATGAAACAGCCCGTGAACAGCGCGAACAATTTAATCGTGAAAGAGCGCATACTGTCGGCCATCACTTCCAAAGAAAAATCGACAATCGCGTAGCATTGACATTTGCCGTTGTTATCGTAAAGCGGTTTGTACATCGTCAAAAGTTTGCCGTATTCGTCGTCGGAAAAAATCGGCGGAATAGGTCTGCCGGCAATTAAATCGTCTTTGTATTTTTCGACGGTGTAATCGAGCGGCACAATTTCTCCCGGACTGTCTGCGCGTTCAATCGCCGTGTCCAAATCGAAAACCACGTGACAGCCGTCTTTTTCAATCCTGTAAACGTAAATGCATTGAATGTAACTGTTGCTGTTCATTATGGTGTACAACGTCTCTTCAATTTCGCGATATTCTTCGGAACTGCGCCCGCGCTCAATGTATTCGGTGATTTTATCGGGTTTTAATTCGCTCAAAATGACGACGACCATGCTGTCGACGGTTTTTATTCTGTCGCTGATTGCGGCGTCGCGGAAGAGCAAATAACTGATAAACGAAAGCGAAAACGAAACAAACAGCGAGCTGACCATAAGAATCGCGAGCATTTTTGTGCGGAGCGACGACGACATATAATTTCTTTTGTCGAGTGCCTGTTGCATTTCGTCGGTGAGCGGAGCCTGTCTTTTGCCAACCAACTTAAACGCGGCGACCGTGGATTTCGGAATTGACTTCAACAGGACGAACGCCACCGTCAACGACAAACCTTTGTCGAGGAATTCGCCCAAAAACGTTGTAACAAAATTCAAATGGAATTGCGTGACCGTTTCAAAGAAATTTGTCGAGTTCAGCAGATTGTAAATCATCAACGCGGAAAGCGAAGTCATCAACGCCAACGGCAACATCAGCATTGCGACTTTGCCGATGCTTTTGAAAAAACCTTTTCGCGCAAAATAAGCCGCGTAGGCCGCGACGAGTATGTTGACCGTGCAAAAATACATTTGTTGCGGCTCAAAGACTGAAGTTATCACGTTGGTGAAAAAGCCAACCGCAATGCCGGGGACGTAGCCGCCGAGCGCGGAGATAAAAATCGTGCCGCACGTGTCCAAATAAATCGTCATGCCGAAATGGTGCGTGATAAACGAACCGATCAAATTCAAAAGCAGTGCGTCGAAGCAAATCAGAAAAACTTTTTGGGCAGACATGAGAGTTCACCTTTGTAGAAAGTCCGATAATTGGAAAGTGTCAAGTTCCCTAAATCCTTAAAGCTAAATCCTAAATATTTTTGGCGATTATATCACACGGCGGGAAAAAGTCTACAATCTGCGGTTGACAAACTTTTTCGCCGCTTGAAGGAAGTCGCCGCCGTTCGTCAAAATTATCTGCGAGGTGAACGCTCATGGAAATCAACAGAGTATTTTTGATTGTGGCGGACAGTTTCGGAATCGGCGGCGCGTCGGACGCAAAACTTTTCGGCGACGACAACCCGAACACGTTGGCAAGTTGCGCCGCGTCGGAAAAATTTTTCGTGCCGAATCTGTCGAAGCTGGGACTTTTTAACGTTGACGGCGTTTCCTGTCGACCGCGTGAAAAAAATCCGCTCGGCTCTTTCGGACGGCTTGTCGAAGCGTCGGCGGGCAAGGACACGACTATCGGTCACTGGGAAATTGCGGGAATTGTTTCCGAACGACCGTTGCCGACTTATCCCGAAGGTTTTCCCGCTGAATTGATTGACGAGCTGGAAAAAAGTTTCGGCAGAAAAATTCTTTGCAACAAGCCGTATTCGGGCACGCAGG
>CAMUZL010000137.1 GCA_947165185.1 uncultured Selenomonadales bacterium | reverse complement strand
CGATTCCTTGCCGAAATTTCGCGACAAGCTCAGGTAAGTAACGTCGTCATGCGCGGCGGAAAGTGCGCGAAGTTTTTCAAGCGTGTTGTCGCGGCTCCCGTCGTTGACGAAAATATAATTGAATTCGCAGTCGGGAATTTTCGAGACGTGCTCTTGAACGGCGGGATAAAACATTTCGATAACTTCCTGCTCGTTGTAACAAGGCACGATAATTGTGATTTTGTCCATAAAACTTCCTCCGTCAATCGGGCGCGAACTTCCACACTCGAAAATTTTTTCCGTCAATAGTAAATGTACTGCGTCAATTTTTTGTTGGCCTCCGCGTCCAAAACAACTTCTTTCAAGCCGTAATACTGCGCGTAGGTTATGTTGCGGTTGTTGAACTCGTCGCGGTAAGGTGTCACGTCGCCGTAAAAGCGGACGTAAGAATCAATCGTCCAGCTCCAGAGTGCGTGTTCGGGCAAGTAAGGCAGATAAATCGGTTGCAAGACAATCAAATCGTCATGCTTGTGTTGCTCAACGTAAATTTGACGCTCAGCAATTTGCGAGTGAATCGACCAATCGACACCGATTGTGTAAACAACAGTCGCGAGCCAGACAATCAGCGCGGCGGAAATTATTTTCGGCGACAGATTAATTTGCGTTTGTTCCAGCGCGGTGACCGAGGCGATCATTACGAGCACGGGCGACAAAAATGCGGCACGTGCGGGGAATTCGGGCGAGAACATCAAAATGCACGGCAACAAAATTCCCGCCGCCGCGAACGCCAAAATAAATTGTGTCGCTTCGACGGATTTTTTTCCGCGCACGAAGTAAAAAATTACAGCGGCGTACAAAAGCGCGTCATTCCACAAAATTTCTTCCATGCCGTCCTCGAAATTGTCAATGAACATCTGCGCGGAGAAAAGCGGTACCGTCGCGTCGTTCGCGTCGACAACGTAGCGTTGAAAATTGCCCGGCGCAAGCATCAAAAGCGCGTAACCGACGAACAGCCCGACGAAACCGGCAAGCATCCACCGCTCAAGTTGTTTCTTCCGCCAAAAATAAATCAGCGCGAGGAACGTCAGGAAAATTATCATTGCGCCGCCCGATTCGTTCGACCAGCCCGCAAGCAATCCGAAAATCGCCATCAAGAAAATTTTTCCCGCCGACGAGTCCGACCAAAAATTTTCGTTGCCAAAATTTTTTCGCGAACGGAATCAGGAACGCCAACTGCAAAACGCTCATCCAAAGATAATTGCAAGAACCCGTGAGCCAAAGCGCGGTTTGATAAATTTTGGGCAGACAAAACTACATTGCGAAGAAAATCCACAGCAACATTGCGCCGCTCATGTTTTTGAACTCGAATTTGCCCGTGCCGAAAAAATAAATCAGCAACGCAAGTGCCGCATACATCAGCGCGTTAAAAATGTCGAAAAGCAATTTCCCTTGCCACACGAAAAATTGTACGAAACAATGCGCGACCGTCCGTCCGCCCCACGTCATGTAATGTTGCCACTGCGAATAGAAAATATCGCCAAAACTTTCGACGCGGTGAAGTTGACCGACGAGATTATTTTGGAAGTTGCCGTTTTGCGCGCCGTCCCAAATGAATGCATAAGCGTAATCGTAGCCGATTATCGGCAGCAACAAATTCATAATCAGAAATGTTCCCGCGCAAAAAGTTATCACGAGCCACGCGGGAATTTTTTTACGTCAAACATGTTTGCTCCTTTCAATAAACACGACGAAGTTCCGGCCGACAGGACGTCGGCCACACGCCCGCGCATTTCGCCGGATGCGAAATTAGCGGGCGCAGTTTTCTTTGGTTACTTTCTTTTGCTGCCAAAAGAAAGTAACGAAACACACGCGAACAAAATCGGTACAACGAAAATTCCCAACGCCGTCGCGCACAACATGCCGCCCACGACCGCCGCGCCCATGCCGTTTCGAGCCGCCGAGCCTGCGCCTTCAGCCGTTGCCAACGGAATGCACGCCACGATAAACGCCAGCGAAGTCATCAAAATCGGGCGAAGTCTTTCCTTCGCCGCGTCAATCGCCGCCCGCGCAGGTTCTTCGCCGTGATTAGTTTTGACCTTCGCGACTTCGACAATTAAAATTGCATTTTTCGCCGCCAACGCAACCAAAACCAACAGCCCGATTTGCATGTAAACGCTAGCCAAATTTTCTGTTACAAGCTCCGCCAAAAGTGCGCCGAAAATTCCCGTCGGCACGCTGAGCAAAACCGCGAAAGGAATTTTCCACGACTCGTACAGCGCGACCAGACACAGGAACACAAATATCAGCGACAAGGCAAAAGTTTCCGCCGTCGAACTTTGCGCCAATTTTTCTTGCCGACTTTGATCAGCCCATTCGATTTGGAAAGTATTCGGCGCAACTTCTTCGACGACTTCTTCAAGCGCGTCAAGTGCCTGTCCCGTCGAAAAACCTTCGCCGACGTTTGCATTGAAATTCACGCAACGCACGCCGTTATATCTGGAAATTTGCGAAACGCCCGTCGTCCGTTGCAAAGTAACCAAACTGTCGAGCGGAACAAATGCGCCGCTTTCATTCCGCACGAAAATAAATCTCGCCGACTCAACCGAATCACGAAAATTTGACTCGGCTTGAACGACAACTTTATAGACGTGCCCGAAACTTGTAAAGTCATTTATTTCGTCGCCGCCGAAATTCACGCGCAGGGCTGAGTAAACGTCGTCGAGATTCACGCCCAAAAGTTTCGCCTTGTCCTCGTCGACGCGCATATCAACATACGGTTTCGACACGCTGAAACTTTGGCTGACTTCCTGAAGTTCGGGACGTTTGCCGGCGGCAGTCTCAATTTTTTCCGCAAGCTCGGCAAGTTCTTCGTCGCCGTGATTTTTCACGTCAAGCAATTTCATCGTTATCGCGCCGACACTTTCCATGCCGGGCAATGAACTTGAGCCCATCGGAAAAATTTCTGCTTCGGGAATAATTGTCGCCATTTCTTCGATGCGCTCCAAAATTTCTTCAAGTCCGGCGTCGCGTTCGTCCCACGGCTTTAAAATCCCGAAAATAGTTCCCGCGCTTGAAGACACACCGTCGCCCATCAAGTCCATGCCCGCGACCGTCGAAAGATTTTCCACGCCGTCAATTTTTTTTACTGCGGCGGCAAATCTGTTGAGCGTGTCAATCGTGATATTCATCGAAGTGCCTTCGGGCAAGTTCACCGCGACGATAAAATTTCCTTTGTCTTCTTCGGGAATGTATTCGCTCGGCAAAATTTCATTGAGCGCAAACACGCCCGCCGTCAACGCAATTAAAATCGCCACGACGATAACTTTTCGCCGCATGAAACTTTCAAGCAAACTTTGGTAACCGCGCTTGAGTGAGTCAAAAAATCTGTTGAACGCGCCGAAAAATTTTCCCGACGAATTTTTTTCACGTCGACGCAAAATCAGCACGCAAAGCGCGGGCGTCAAACTCAACGCCACGATTGTCGAAAAAATCATCGACACGACGATTGTCAGCGCGAATTGCCGATAAAGTTCGCCCGTAATTCCCGCCAAAAACGCCGCAGGAATGAACACCGCCGCCAACACGCAGGCTATCGCGATTATCGGCGCGGTGATGTCTTTCATTGCCGCAAGTGTCGCCTCTTTGACTTCCATGCCGTTTTCCAAATTTTGTTCGACCAATTCGATAACGACAATCGCATCGTCGACGACCAAACCTATCGCCAAAATCAGCGCGAACAATGTCAGCGTGTTGATTGAAAAACCTGCCCACGGAAAGACCGCGAACGTCGCCACGATTGACACGGGCACGGCGAGCAGCGCGATTATCGTTGAGCGGAAATTTTGCAGGAAAATCCACACGATGGCCACGACCAACAGCAACGCTTCAAAAAATGTTTGCGCAACTTCTTCGAGCGATTCTTCGATAAAACGCGTCGCGTCCAAAGAAATTATGTAATCCATATCGGGCGGGAAATCTAAAGCGGACTCCGCCAAAATTTTTTTCACTTCCGAAAGTGTTTCGAGCGTGTTGGCGTCGTTGGTCAGATAAATTGAAAACGACACGGCTTCTTTGCCGTTGTGGAAAGTTTTTGAATCATTGTTGCGGCTGCCGACTTCGACACGGGCAAAATCTTTCACGCGCACGAAAGAACCGTCGGCAGTTTTGACGACGATATTTTCAAAATCCGATACGGTTTCTTTTCGATTGGTCGAACGTCCCGCAAATTCGCGTTCCTGTAAAATGTCTGTCGGCATTTTTCCGAGCGAACCGACTGCCGCTTGAACATTCTGCTCTTTAAGCGCGTTTTCGACATCGGCAACAGTCAAGCCCAAATCCGCAAGCTTGTCGGGATTCAGCCAAATTCGCATCGAATAATCGCCGCCGAAAAATTCAACTCTGCCGACGCCGTTGACGCGCCGAATTTTGTCCATGAAATAAACTTTCGCGTAATTCTGCAGAAAAACTCCGTCGTGCGAGCCGTTCGGCGAAAACAAATCGACCATCAAAACGCTGTCGGGCGTGTTCTTCGTGACGCTGATGCCTTGAGCTTGAACAGAGGCGGGCAAATCGAAAGTGACTGACGAAATTTTATTTTGCACGCGGACGGCGGCATTGTCGATGTCGGTGCCGAGCTTGAAAACAATCATCAAGTCATAACTGCCCGTCGGGGTAATCGTCGAGTTCATATATTCCACGTCGCCGACGCCGTTAATTTCGTCTTCGATAATCTGCGCGACGGTATTGTTGACAACCGAAACGTCCGCGCCGATATAAGTTGTCGAGACAAAAACCGTCGGCGGGGCAATGTCGGGATATTCGGCAACGGGAAGTTTAAACGCAGTCAACGCACCGACGAGAGTCAAAATAATCGACAGGACGAGCGCGGGTATCGGATGTTTGACGAAAAACTTACTCAAAATTTTTTATCCTCCGTGTGGATTCGTTTCAAGCCGTAATACTTCGCGAAAGTCAAATCCCTGTTGCCGTTAATATTTGGCTCAAGGTCACCGCCCCACCAAAGCGTCATTTCGTCCCAAGTGCGCGTGCCCGTCAGCGGTTGAATCCACTGCGGAACTTCCAGCGGCTTGACGGTGATTAAATCTTCGTGCCTGTGCGCCTCAATGTATTCGTAACGCTGATTAAATTGGCAATGCAAATCGTATTCGACATAAAGACAGCCGAGAATTTCAAACGACCAAACGGCGGCGAAAATTGTTCCCGCGATTGTCGCAAGTTTTATTCGGCGACGACAAATTTCTTTAACCTGCGGCAAAATTTCTTTCATCGCGGCAACCGAAGCAATCAGCAGAAAAACCGTCGACGGGAAGCCCGCACGTTCGGGGAATTCGGGCGAACACATCATCACGAGCAAAACCAAAATCGACGCGCCCGAAAACGTTGCGATAAATTTTGTAACTGCGGGCGTCGTGTGCGCTCTTGTGAGGTAAAAAATTATCGGCACGAACAAAATCAATTCGCGCAGGAACACGGGCAGGAATCCGATAACGAAATTCGTCAAAAACATTTCCGGCGTCCATTGTTCGTCGGGCATAACAATGTCGTCAGGTTCCAGCGCGTTCGTCAGCTCCAAGCGGTGAATGTTCCCCGGTGCCAGAAGCAAAATTGCCGTTCCGACCAGCAAGAAAATAAATCCGGCTTTCATCCACGGCTGAAGATTTTTTTCGCGTTTAAAGTGCAGGACGAATAAAAACGTCACGACGACCGTAACCGCCGCGCCCGGTTCGATTGACCAGCCCGCGATTAATCCGAGCAACGCCATTAAAGGGACAAGGGACAAGGGACAAGGGACAAGGGAGAAGTTTTTTTTGGCGATAAGCCTGCGCGAACGGCAACAAAAACAAAATTATCGCCGTGCACATCCAAAGGTAATTGCACGCGCCTGTGAGCTAAATTGTTGAGATGGCGGGCGACGGCACGCAGAAAAAAATTCCCGCAAAAATGAACAGCAGATAACTTTTATTCATCTCGCGCAGATTTAAGCCCGTGCCGACTTTGAAAATCAACAGCACGAACGCCGCAAACATGAAAGTATTCGCCACGTCGAAAAGCAATTTTCCTTGCCACACGAAAAATTGCACGAAGATGTGCGCGATTGTCCGCCCGCCCCACGTGAAATAATGTTGCCACTGCGAATATAAAATATCCGAAAAACTTTCGACGCGGTGAAGTCGATTCGGATCAAGCCCGTCAATCAGATTTCCGCGCCCGTCGCCGTCCCAAATGAACGCGTA
>CAMUZL010000136.1 GCA_947165185.1 uncultured Selenomonadales bacterium | reverse complement strand
TTTGACCGACGGTCTGACTTTCATAAAAGCCGCCTCCTTCAGCGGTTCGGAATTTTCATTTGAAACGATAAGTGATTCTGCCGCGAGTCAAGTCATACGGCGTCAATTCGATCGTGACTTTGTCACCGGGCAAGATGCGGATGAAGTTCATGCGAATTTTGCCGGAGACGTGAGCCAAAATTTTGTGACCGTTTTCCAATTCGACTTGAAACATCGCGTTAGGTAAGGCTTCGATTACTTTGCCTTCGACTTCGATAACGTCTTGTTTTGACATGGTGGGTACCTCCTCGGATTTATGCTTTCACCGAGGACAAGACGTTAAATAAATCTTCGGTGACTTTGTTGTTATCAACCTTTTCTTTGCTTGCCCAAAAGAAAAGTAGCAAAAGAAAACGGCACTCCTGCGCGGAGGGCGAGTAAAACGTTTTCGCAGTCCGAAATGTTGTCGTGCAGCGCTTTGCCCGCTAATTTCGCATCACGCGAAATGCGCAGGCGAAAGCGCGCTGGCAAGCTTTCGCGCCGACATCCTGTCGGCCGAATAACGCATTACTTCAAGCCGTCCAATACGTTGAACAAATCTGCCGTGACTTTGTCGATCGGTTGACGGCCGTCGATTTCGCTGTAGATGCCCGCTTGTTTGTAATAATCAATCAGCGGGCGAGTCGAGTTTTCATAGACGCTCAGACGATTTTTCATCGTGTCGGCGTTGTCGTCCGCTCGTTGATACAAACTGCCGCCGCAAGCGTCGCAAACGTCGGCAACCTTTGTCGGATTAAATTTGACGTGGTAAGTCGCGCCGCAGTTTTTGCAGATTCGCCGTCCGACCGCACGTTCGATTAATTCTTCCGGCTCAACGTGGATGTTTAAAACTTGCGTCAACGGTTGGCGCAAAATTTTCAAGACCACGTCCAAATTTATTGCTTGAGCGGTCGTGCGCGGGTAGCCGTCCAAAATGAAACCGTCCGCGCAGTCCGATTTTTGCAGGCGTTCTTCGACGATTTGATTCGTCAGCTCGTCGGGGATTAATTTGCCCGATTTCATGAAACGACGTACTTGTTGTCCCAACTCGGTGCGCTCGTCTAAATTTCTGAAGATGTCGCCCGTTGAGATGTGCGGGATTTTATATTTTTCGGCAAGTTTCGTTGCCTGAGTGCCTTTGCCGGCTCCAGGCGCGCCCATTATCAAAAGTTGCATATTGCCTCCTTAGGGACTGGGGATTGGGGACTAGCCCCTACTTCATAAAGCCTTCGTAGTGGCGCATGACGACCATCGCTTCAATTTGTTTCATCGTGTGCAGTGCCACGCTCACGACGATTAAAAGTGCCGTGCCTCCGAAGTAGACGCCCTGAATGTGCGTCGCGCCGCCGATTAAATTCGGTAACACCGCAATGAAAGCCAGATACAAGCTGCCCGCCGTCACAAGCCGCGTCAACACGTAGTCCACATAATCCGCCGTCGGCTGCCCCGGGCGAATTCCCGGGATAAACGCGCCGTATTTCTTGAGGTTGTCCGCCATATCGGGAATTTTCACCGTCACCGCCGTGTAAAAATACGTGAAGAAAATTATCAACACGACATACAAGAACGTTTGCAACGGCGTGCCCCACTGCAGATGTGCCGCGACTTTTTGGATCGTCGGGTTGTCGATAAACTGCACGACCGTTATCGGGAACATCAGCACGGACGAGGCGAAAATTATCGGGATGACGCCGGCGGGATTGACTTTCAACGGCAGGTGACTTTGATGTCCGCCGTAAGCTCGCGCTCCGACTACGCGTTTGGCGTAAGTTATCGGAATTCTTCTGAGAGCCGCCTCGACATAAATCACGAAAACTATCATTGCCAACGCTATCAATCCGAACAGTACGACGCTGAAATAATTTATCGTGCCCGCTTGAACGTATTGGTAAATCGTTGCAATGTTTTTCGGCAAGGCGGCAACAATTCCTGCAAAGATTATCAGCGAAATTCCGTTGCCGACGCCCTGAGCGGTGATTTGTTCGCCAATCCACATCAGCAAGGTTGTCCCCGCAGTCAACGTGATCGCGATTATCAAGATGTTGACGGGGTTCGGATTTAAAATCGCCGCTTTCAAGCCGATTGACATTCCGACAGCCTGCGCGAACGCAAGCACGACGGTTAATTGTCGCGTGACTTTTTGCGTCTTCTTGTGACCTTCCGCGCCTTCTTTAGACCACTGCTCCAAAGTCGGCAAGACCACCGTCAACAGTTGCATGATAATCGCCGCGTTGATGTAGGGCGTTATCGACATTGCGAATATCGAAAATTTGCTGAACGCGCCGCCCGAAAATAAGTCGAGCAGACCGAATAAGCTTCCGTTGTTGAAGAGTTGCTCAATCGCCGAAGGGTCTACCCCCGGTACCGGAATATGCGTGCCCATGCGGAAGACCGCGAACATTATCAGCGTGAAAATTATTCTGTCGCGCAGTTCGGGGATCTTGAAAATGTTTGCAAGTCCGGACATTTTAATCAGCAGTCGTTTCGGGCGCGGCTTCCGCAGTGTTGATTGCTTTGCCGCCGACAGCCTCAATTTTCGTCACGGCAGATTTCGTGAAGCCTTGCGCTTTGACGGTAAATTTTTTCGTCAATTCGCCGTTGCCGAGAATTCTCACGCCGTCCAAAACGTTTTTCAAGATGCCCGCCTCGACGAGAGCAACCGCGTCAATTTCCGCGCCGTCGTCGAAAAATTTTTCAAGCGTCTCGACGTTGACTTCGGCATATTCTTTGCGCCAAATGTTTTTGAATCCGCGTTTCGGCAAACGACGGTAAATCGGCATTTGACCGCCTTCAAAACCGGGACGAACGCCGCCGCCGCTACGAGATTTTTGACCTTTATGGCCGCGACCTGACGTTTTGCCGCAACCGGAGCCCGTGCCGCGTCCGAGACGGGTTTTATCGCGACGTGCGCCGTCAGTCGGTTTAAGTTCATGCAATTTCATTCGGCAACCTCCTCGACTTTGACGAGATGTTCGACCTTGTGGATTTGTCCGCGAATCGTCGCGTCGTCCGGAAGTATCGAAAACGAATTCAATTTGCGCAAGCCCAAAGATTTAACGGTTTTGCGCTGAGTTTCGGGGCGGCCGATTAAACTTCTGACCAATGTGATTTTCAATTTAGCCACGGTTTCGACCTCCTCAGTTAAAAAGTTCCGCAACCGTTTTGCCGCGCAGTTCGGCGACAACTTCGGCGCGTTTCAACATTTTCAGACCTTCAAGCGTCGCACGCACCATGTTATTGGGATTAGACGAGCCGATAGATTTCGTCAAGATGTCGTGGACGCCCGCAAGCTCCAAAACCGCACGAGCGGGGCCGCCCGCGATAACGCCGGTACCTTTGGAGGCGGGGCGCAACATGACTTGACCCGCGCCGAAAACGCCAACCACACTGTGCGGAATTGAGCGTTCTTTGAGCGCGACTTCAATCAGATTTTTTTTCGCATCGTCGACGCCTTTGCGGATGGCTTCGGGCACTTCAGCCGCTTTGCCGAGTCCGACGCCGACTTTGCCGTTGCGGTTGCCGACGACGACGAGCGCGCTGAAAGAAAATCTGCGACCGCCTTTGACGACTTTTGCAACACGATTTATGAAAACAACTTTCTCCTCGAATTCGGGAGTTTCGATTTCATTTCGGGGCATTATTTGACCTCCTTTAGTAGGGACTGGGGATTGGGGACTGGGGACTAGTCCCTAGAATTTCAATCCGCCGTCACGGGCAGCCTGCGCGAGAGCCGCAACACGTCCGTGATAGATGTAACCGCCGCGATCGAAAACAACTTCGCTGATACCTTTTTCAATCGCTTTTTTGGCAATGGCAGTGCCGACAACTTTTGCCGCCGCAATATTGCCGCCTTTGCCGCTGAAATCTTTATCGAGCGAACTTGCCGCCGCGAGGGTGATACCTTTGTCGTCGTCGATAATCTGAGCGTAGATGTGCGCCAGCGAACGGAAGACGTTCAAACGGGGACGAGCAGCCGTGCCCGCGACGTGGTTGCGAACGCGCAGATGTCGCTTTTGACGCAATTTATTTTTGTCAGGCTTAACAAGCACTTCGAGTTCTCCTTTCGTTTAGTAGCTGGTAGCTAACAACCAGCCACTAAAAATTTTAGTCGCGCAGACCGGGATTTTCGGCGATAAGTTCAATTTCGTTGCCTTCGGGGTCGACGATAACTGCGGCATAATAGCCGTCGCCGGTCGTGCGGGCACCGCTGACAACGATAACGCCGTCCGCGTCGAATTTTTTCATCATGTCGTCAACGTCTTTGCGGTCGCCGACGCAAATCGCGATGTGATGATAACCCGTGCGATAACGGGGTTTGTCGGCGTCGACGGAACTTGAGCGCGTCATAATTTCGAGACGAGAGCCGTCATCGAAACGCAGAAAGTAATTGCTGAAGTCATTACGGAAATTGCTGTATTTGGAGCCGGCCTTCGCATTGAAGTATTTGACGAAGAAATTTTTTTCGGCTTCCAGATCGTTGACGTAAATGGCAACGTGGTCGATTTTCATGGTAGTTACCTCCGTTCAAATGACGTGGAATGTGAATTATTTCTTGCCTTTCGCGCCGGCCTTGCCTTCTTTACGGCGGATATGTTCGCCCGCGTATTTGATGCCTTTGCCTTTGTAAGGTTCGGGCAGACGCCAGCCGCGAATGTTTGCGGCGACTGCTCCGACGAGTTCTTTATCGATGCCGTGAACAGTAATCGTCGTTGCCGAAGGAGCCTCAAAGGTGATACCTGCGGGCGGTTCGATAATCACGGGGTGAGAATAACCGAGCGACAAGTTCAAATTTTTGCCCTGTTTTGCGGCACGATAGCCGACGCCCGTAATTTCGAGATTTTTGGTGAAGCCTGCGGTTACGCCGACGACCATGTTGTTTATCAGCGTTCTTGAAAGTCCGTGCAGACTTCTGTGCGTTTTATCGTCCGAGGGGCGTGCCACCGTTAAGACGCCGTCCTCAATCGTTATTTTCATTTCCAATGAGATCTTGCGGGACAATTCGCCCTTGGGACCTTTGACGTGCACCTGATTATCTTCGCCGACAGTTACGGTGACGCCGGCGGGAATTTTTATCGGTGCTCTTCCAATTCGTGACATTTTTGCACCTCCGAAAATGCAATGAGGAATTATGAATTAGGAATTAGGAATTGTTACGTGCTGTTGTCATTCCACATTCCACATTCCTAATTGCAGTTACCAAACGAACGCGATGACTTCGCCGCCGAGACCGGCTTTACGAGCTTGTTTGTCGCTCAAAATGCCCTGCGACGTGGAAATAATCGCGATACCGAGTCCGCCCAAAACACGCGGCAAATCTTTGCGTTTGGTGTATTGACGAAGCCCGGGGCGGGAGATGCGTTTAATGCCCGTGATGACTTTTTCGCGTTCGGGACCGTATTTAAGCATGACAGTCAAAATGCCCTGCTTGTTGTCCTCGACGAAGCGATAATCTTTGATGTACCCTTCCCGCTTGAGAACGTCCGCGATTGCGATTTTGATTTTCGAGCCGGGAATTTCCACCTTTTCGTGGTAGACGGAATTTGCGTTGCGAATGCGTGTAAGCATATCCGCAATAGGATCAGTCATTGCCATTGCAAACGATATCCTCCTTTCAGATAGTGAGGAATTAGGAGTTAGGAATTGAATTCCTCATTCCAAATTCCTAATTGAATTTACCAACTTGCTTTGGTGATACCGGGGATGTCGCCGGCGTAGGAGTGCACGCGGAAGCAGATACGGCACATTTCAAACTTGCGAATATAGCCGTGCGGTCTGCCGCAGATTTTGCAACGATTGTATTTGCGCGTCGAGAATTTCGGAGGCTTGCTCCACTTTTCGATTAATGCTTTCTTTGCCATTTGATGTTCGCCCCCTTCCGATTTACGCGTTTGCAAACGGCATACCCATGAGCGCGAGAAATTCGCGAGCCTCTTCGTCGGTTTTGGCCGTCGTGACAACGATGATGTCCATGCCGCGAATCTTGTCGATTTTGTCGTATTCGATTTCGGGGAAAATCAGTTGCTCTTTGACGCCGATAGCGTAGTTGCCGCGTCCGTCGAAAGATTTTCTGCTGACGCCGCGGAAGTCGCGCACGCGGGGCAATGCGATGTTCATGAACTTATCAAGGAATTCATACATGCGTTTGCCGCGCAAAGTGACCTTGCAACCGATAGCCATCCCCTGACGCAATTTCCACGCCGCCAAAGATTTACGGGCGCGAGTGATGACGGGTTTTT
>CAMUZL010000135.1 GCA_947165185.1 uncultured Selenomonadales bacterium | reverse complement strand
TTGCAAGACAGGATAATTTTTTTGTCGGCGGCGTCTGCGTCGAGTCTGCCGCGCAGATAATATTCGCCGAGAATTTCTTTTATCTTGCCGAAAATTTCATGGGGCGGAAAATTTTCCAGCTTGCGAATTTTTGTCAAGTCACCTGCGGGAATGTCGCCGCGTCGATAACTTGAAATAATTTTTTCCAGTTCGGCGCGTTCGTTTTCCGTGACGATTTTGCGCAGTGCCCGAAACATTTTCGAAACGTTGTCGTTTTGGGTACCGGTGACGGCTTGAACGGAAAGATTGCCCAAAAGATTATCGAAGGCGGCGACGTTGGCAATATATTGCTCGAAAAATTTTTCACCGACGGGCGCGGATTTTTCTTCGGGCGTGCACTCCAAAAATTTAATCGCGTCAAGGAACGAAAGATTTTCAATCGTCGTGCCGCTCAAGTAAAAAGTTTTCAGTTCGCCGCGTCGCACGAAAGTCAAAGTTGCTTCGCCGTGAACTTTGTCGGAAAATTTCCCCGTGCGTGCGCGTTTCGGCAGGCGTGCTATCCGCTCGAAAAGTTTTCTGTCCGTGTCGCGAATTTTGCGAATCAGTTTAAGATATTTCGTTTCGGGATTGATGTCGTCGTCGTCAAAACTTGCGTTGAGGACGCTGAAAAGTTTTTGCGGCGCGACTTTTTCTGCCTCGGAAATATATCTGAAGTCTTCGCCAAGCGTGCTGTGGAAGAGCTGAAGTTTTTCGGTAATGCGCTCCTCAAGCGGCAGATGTTCTTCGGTTGCGGCGGCGGGGAAAAAGTTGTAGACAAAAAGTTCCGCGTGCTTCGTGCCGATGCGGTTGATTCTGCCCACGCGTTGCATGATTCGCGTCGGATTCCACGGCAAATCGTAATTGATTAACGCGTTGGCGCGGTGCAGGTTGACGCCTTCGGCAAGCACGTCGGTTGAAATGAGCAGGTCGAATTGATTTTCGGGATTGGACGATTGCGGATCAAAATTTTGTTCGATTTTTTCTTTCAGACTGCGGGGACTGTCGCCCGTGAACAAAATTATTTTATCGCCTAAGATTTTTCCCAGTTCGTCGAAAAGATATTCGGCACTCTCTTTCGACTCGGTGAAAATAATTTTTTTGCCCGAAAGATTTTTGTCGTCGCGCAGAAGTTTTTTCAACCGCTCAAGTTTCGGGTCGGCGGTGATTTTATTCCAACGTCCGCGCAGATTTTTCAAGACTTCCAAATCGTCAAGCAAGTCACGTTTGAATTTCGGACTGAACTCGTCGGCGGGAATTTTTTCAAGGTCGCCGCGCTCAAGCAACTCCGAAAGTTTTTCCTCGTCGTCAAGCAAAGTCTCCACGTCGATTTTTTTTCCGATATAAACCGTGCCGCGCCGGAACATTTCCAGAAATTTTTTGTGCGATTTCTCGAAACGCTCCAAAGTTTTTTTGAACGCGAAAAAACTGCTCTCCAGCCGCTTGAGCAAAATTGACTTCATGAAGCCTTTCAAATTCTGTTGTGCGGTTTTGGCGGCGGAATATTTTTTCGGCAGATAATTCGACGGCGTGTAGCGGGCATAATTAAAATTTTTAATCGCGGTGACGGTTTTGACGAAAGCAACTTCGATGTCGGCGTCAAAAGAATAATCGACGGGCGCGGGCGTGCCGAGTTTCGGAAACGGCTTTTGCAAATCGTCGGCGTAAAAGTTTAAGATTTCCCCGCGTGTCCGCCGAATCATGACGTGCCGCAAAATTTTGTCGCGAATTTCTTCCGAATTGCAACGCACTTGGTCAAAATATTCGGGCGAACCTTTTTCGAGCATTTTAAGCTTTCCGTTCAAGCCGCCGAAAAATTTTTCAAGGTTTTGGACGCCGGCTATCGTGCAATTTTTTTTCGATTGGAACAGCGCGAGTTGATTTTCAATGTCGGTCGAATAATTGTTAATCGGCGTGGCGGAAATGAGCACGACTTTTTTGCCGTAACAAATTTTGTGCAGCATGCTGTAACTTTCGGTGGTGTCGCGGCGGAAACGGTGCGCCTCGTCGACGAAAACATAAGTGAATTTGTCGACGCCGTCCGCCAAAATTTTTTCAAGCTTGCCGAGCGATTCGACTTTTGCGGCGACGTTGAAATCGTTCAAAACATTTTTCCACTGATCAATCAAAACGGGCGGGCAAATTATCAGCTTGCGGCCCGCAGGCAAAAATTTTGCAAGCATGGCGCAGACGTAAGTTTTGCCGAGCCCGACGACATCGGAAATAAAAACTCCGCCGTAACCTTCGAGAATTTTTTTCGCCTGAATCACGGCGTCGATTTGATATTGCAGGCGCAAAAAATTTTCGGGCAAAAAATCATCGGGCAAAAAATTTTTATCGGCGGCAAGTTCTTCGCGAAAAAACTCCTGCAAAGTCTTCAAAAAAATTTCGTAAGGCGTAATGTCGTCGCGCAGCCACGTTCGCCGCGCAATCGTGTCGATATATTCTTCGGACAGCGGCTCGCCGGCTTGCCAAAGTTCGTTGAACTTGTCCAGCGAAAATTTCACGTCGTCGAAGTCTTTCAGCTCAACATTGAACTCCAAATTATTTTCAAGCCCCGCGACGGAAAAATTGCTTGAGCCGGTTATCACGCTGTCGACGCCGTCCGTCACGTCGGAAAAATTTTCGCGCAGGATGTAAACTTTCGCGTGCAGAGGTGCTTTCGGATAAATTCTCAGTTCGATTTTGCCGCTTTTAAGCCACTCGACAAATTTCCTCGTGCCGCGTTCGACGTTCGCCGAAATTTCCGATTCGTCGAATTCTTTTTCGACCGCCGCGCAAAAATTTTTCTTCGCCGCGTTAATCGTAATCTGCGCGGTGACTTTGTCGACGTTCAGCCCGACAAGCACGCGAATTTTGTCGACTTCCTCCAACGCGTCGCACATGCGGAAAAAGCCGCTCGCCCGAAAGTAGCCGACGAGAATATCGAAGTAATTTGCATGACCGCGCAGGAGGCTTTGAAATTTGCCGTACAAATCGCGATTCGGTTCGTTTGTGAAAAATTTTGTGCCGTCCATAATTCCTCCAAAAATTTTTTCTGTAACTTTCGTGTCTGCGGAAAAAAATCCTGCGAAAAAATCTCTACAAAAAAATTCCCCGTTCAAACGAACGAGGATTTTTTTGCGTAAAATTTTGAGCGGAAAAATTTCAAGCGGTGACTGCTCCCGCGTGGTAGCCTGCACGTTCAATCGCGTTTCGCAAAACGTCATCCGAAACGTCAGACCTCATGCCGACTTGAGCGGATTGTTTTTCGAGACTCGCCGCCGCAATCGTCACGCCATCGATTTTTTCGAGTGCGCGAATCACTTTGACGATACATTTTTCGCAAGTCATTCCGTCAACGTCAATCGTGCGGTGAATCGGAAACTTTTCAATTTTTTCGACGCGGTCGCGATAACTGTTGTCGAGCGCGGTTTTCATTGTGCAACCGCCGTCACAACTTGAGCAACCTTCAGAATTGCAACAGGCCGCCTCGCCCTTGAAAAAACTTCTGTACATTTTGCGAAGTGCAACGCCCAAAATCGCCGCGATTAAAATTCCCAAAACTATTGTTGCAACCATTTAATCATCTCCCGAAAAAGTTATCCCCGACAAAAAATTTTTGCCGGGGTTTTTTATTCGTTGTCAAAAATTTTTAGCCGTCATTCAAAGCCCAGCAATTTGCCGATTTGATAGACGAGCAACGACGCAACCCACGCAACCGCGCAGGTGTAAACGAACGCGAAGCCCATCCACTTCCACGACTGAGTTTCTTTTTTGATTGTGCCGAGTGCCGTCATGCAAGGCGAATACAGTTGCGAAAAAACCATGAACGCCAACGCCGTCAGCGGAGTGAACGCGCCGCCCATTGCAGTCGCCAGCAAAGTTTGTGCGGTCTCTTCGGTTTCTTCGTCGGAGTCGGTGGCGATTGCATCTTCGTCCGCGCCGTACAAAATTCCGATTGTCGAAACGACGGCTTCTTTCGCCATAATGCCGGTTGCGATAGCCGCGCCCGCCTCCCAAGTGTCAAAGCCTTGCGGAGCGAAAACCGTCGACATTGCAGAGCCGATACCCGCAAGATAACTCGTGTCCATATCTTCAGTCATTCCGTCGGAATTGAAATTGCTCAGGAACCAAATCATAACGGACATTGCAAAAATAATCGTGCCGGCTTTGATGAGGTAGCCTTTGCCTTTGTCCCACGCTTCGAGCAAAACGGTTTTCACGTCGGGCAGACGATACGGCGGCAGTTCAAGCAGGAAAGTTGATTCTTGACCTTTGAACGTCGTCGCGCCCAAAATTTTCGCCATCAAAATCGCAACGGCAATTCCGACAAAATACATTGCGAAGACGATATTTGCGGCGTTGTCGGGGAAAAACATTGCGGCGAACAGCGCGAGAATCGGAACTTTCGCGTTGCACGTCAGGAACGGCGTTACCAGAATTGAAATCATGCGGTCTTTGTGCGTGTCGAGTGCGCGTGCGCCCATAATCGCGGGGACGCCGCAACCGAAGCCCATAACCAGCGGCATAATCGATTTGCCCGACAAACCTGCGCGGCGCATAATCGGATCCATTACGAACGCGACGCGAGCCATGTAACCCGTGCCGTCGAGGAAACTCAAGCAGAGGAACAGCGTAAAAATCAGCGGGACGAAATTTATAACCGCGCCGACGCCCGCGATAATGCCGTCCGAAACGAGCGATTGCATCCAGTCCGCGACGCCCGATTCAGCCATTGCCTCAGCCGCCGACGGTGCCAAAGTTTCGTCGAAAAATTCTCCGACCAAATCGGCAAGCGGTTGACCAATCCAGTTGAACGAAATTTGGAACATCAAATAAAAAATTGCAACCATCAACACCAACGAAGACACGCCGTTGGCAAGTACAGCGTCGAGTTTGTCGGTTAAAGTTTTGCCCGCAGAATTCACCGTGACTGCCTGCGACATAATTTTATCAATCAAATCGTAACGCGCCGAAATAATTTCTTCTTCGACTTTCGCCGCCGCAAGTCCGCTGCGTTCAATGTTGCGAATTTTTTCAATGTGCTCGTTGATAAGTTCACTCGGCTTGTAATTGGTCATCACGGCGTTGGTGAACACGTCCAAAAGTTTACGAACACTTTTGTTGCTCCTGCCGACGGTGTTGGTGACGGGCATTCCGAAAGCCGCTTCCAACTTTTTCATGTCGATTTTGATTCCGTGACGTTCGGCCTCGTCCATCATGTTCAGATTCAAAATCAGCGGGATTCCGTTTTCCATAAGCTGAACGGTCAAAAACAAGTTGCGCGAAATGTTCGACGCGTCGATTATGTTGACGACGATGTCGGGCTTGTTCTGCTTGAAAAAATCGCTGACAACCTGCTCTTCCTGCGAGCGGGCGTTAATCGAATAAGTGCCGGGCAAGTCGATAACGGAAATTTTTCTGCCGTTGTGTTCAATGACGCCGACTTTTTTATCGACGGTGACGCCGGGCCAGTTGCCGATTTTTTGGCGTGCGCCGGTCAATTCGTTGAAGATTGTCGACTTGCCGGTATTGGGGTTACCCGTCAAGGCGACGGACAATGTTGACATAAAAATTCACCTCGCAAAAATTTTTCAGTTAATCTGCGTGACGTGGATTTTCGCCGCGTCGTCTCTGCGCATTGCCAAATTATACGAACGCAGGCGCAGGGCAATCGGGTCGCCCATCGGTGCCGAGTTCAAAATTTCCACACGCGTGCCGGGGATTAATCCCATCGTCATGAGTCGTTGTTTCAATGTAGATTCGTCGAGCGAGTCAATTCGCACGGTCATTCCCGTTTTTGTTTCGTCGAGTTTCAACGTCTTCACTCCTTGAAAAATTTTTTCACTTCGCAGGGAGTTTATCACACCTGAAAACAAGTATCAACCTTCATTGAAAAATTTTTTCGCCCGCGAAATTTTCACAACAAAAAATCCCCGTCGTTTGTGACAGGGAAAATTTTTTCGTTCAAACTTAATCATTCGTTGAATTTGAGTTTGTCGAATCTACTTTCTTTTGGGCGAACGCAAACTGGTAAGCGTGAGGTTTCCTTTGCCGTCAAAGAAAAGTAACATCTAAACGCTTAACTTGCCAAAACTTCCGCGCCGGTCTCGGTGATTAAAATCGTTTTTTCCCATTGCGCCGAAAGTGTTCCGTCAGCCGTGCGAACAGTCCAGTTGTCGTCCTCGTCAACGGTGACTTTACTCGTGCCCGCGTTAATCATCGGCTCGACTGTCAACACAATTCCGGGGACAAGCAACAT
>CAMUZL010000134.1 GCA_947165185.1 uncultured Selenomonadales bacterium | reverse complement strand
GTAAGGCGCGACGTAAGCGGCACCGCATTGCCCCGCGATAAAAGCTTGCATCGGCGTGTAAACTGCAGTTGCCGTGACCAAAATTTCGCTGGTCTCCAAAAGAGTTTTCATCGCCTTGAAACCTTCGGGCAACGCGGGAATTTTTACGAACGTATTCGCGCCGAGAATTTTGACGATATGATTTGCTTCGGCGACAATGTCTTCGGCATTGCGGCTGACGACCTGAACGTGCAAGTCGGCTTCTTCGCCGATAAGTTCGCGAATTTCTTTGAGCGTGTCGAACGGATTGCCGCCGATTCGCGAAAGAATTGTCGGGTTCGTGGTGACGCCGGCGACGGGGAACAGTTCGCAAATTTTTTCAATCTCGTCAATGCGGGCGTCGTCAATCAAAAGTTTCATGCGAATCACCCCGAATTACTTCATAGGATCCAAGCTGATGTTGGTAATGATTCGTCCGAGGCGTGCGCTGGTCAGGAAGTTCAACGCCCATTTGAACGCAACCGTCATGTTCGTGTAAAAACCCGCCAGTCGAATCAAATGCACGAGCATCCATGCACACCACGCGAAAAAGCCCGTCATCTTCGGGCTGCCGACGACGGCTTCACCGCGTCCGATTGTCGCCATTGCGCCCAAATCTTTGTAGACGAATTTTTCAAGGTTGGTGTCGCCCTTTATGAGTTTCATGATATTTTTATGCGCAACTTTCGCCTGCTGAGTGGCAACGGGCGCGACAGTCGGCAAGGGACGTTTCATATCGCCATGCATGAACGCCGCGCAGTCACCGATAGCGAAAACGTTTTTGTTGACGGCTCCGCGCACCATTAAATTTTCTTCAATCCAAATTCGTCCGTCACGGGCACATTCGCCGCCGCAATTCGCCATCATGTCAACCGCACGCACGCCCGCCGCCCAAATGACGGTTGTCGTGGGAATTTTCACGCCGTTTTTGAGCGTCAAGACATCGCCGTCATAATCGACGACTTGAGTGTTGAGCATGACTTCGACGCCTTTTTTCTGCAAAACTTTGACGGTGTGTTCTTGCAAATCTTCGGGCAACATCGGCAACAGACGCGGAGTCGCCTCGATTAATTTTATGCTCACGTCGTTGAAGTCAAGCAGGTGAAATTCTTTTTTCTGAATCGCAATGAGTTCGGACAACGCGCCCGCTTCCTCAACGCCGGTGGGGCCGCCGCCGACAACGACGAACGTCATGCGTTTCTTGCGATCTTCGGGCGTGCGATAAGGTTTTTCTGCGCGCTCGAATTCGTGAATGACGTGGTTGCGAATGTGCACGGCCTCTTGCAAAGTTTTCATGCCGAACGCGTGTTCTTCGACGGTTTTCATGCCGAAAAAGTTCGTCGTTGCGCCCGCCGCCAAAATCAAATAATCGTAGGGAATTTCGCCGTGATTCGTGATGACGACGTTGCGCGCCTGGTCGACGCCTTGAACTTTCGCCATGTACAAGTTGACGTTCTTGTTGTCGCGGAAAAATGAACGAATCGGGTAGGCAATTTCGCCCGTTTCCAAAACCGAAGTCGAAACTTGGTACAAAAGCGGCTGAAACAAATGGAAATTGTGACGGTCGATTAAAGTGACTTCGACATTTTCTTTTGCGAAGAGCTGACCGATTTTGATTCCGCCGAATCCGCCGCCGACGATTACGATTTTGGGTTTGCCGTTTGACATTGTGGAAACCTCCTAAACTTTGGTTGAAGTGAAAGTTTTAACTTAACGGGCTAAAATTATTCGGGTTGAATTTCCCACCGCCTGAAGAGGCGGGGGATTCATGAGAAGTTTAGTCGCCTAAGCTACTCTTATTCTCAAAGGGCTGTCCAATAGCCCCGTACACAGTTGCTCAAAATTGACCTTCTGCTTACTTTTGCGCAAAATATTTGCCGCGCCGTTCACGTCCGCATTTATCAGCCTGCCGCTTTTCGACCTGTACAAACCGCGCTGAATTCTCTTGCCGCTAAAACTGCCCGTATAAGGTGTCTCGGCGTCGTAAGTTGGTATTGCGTCCAAATCCAAAAAGCTTGCTTTAGACGTGTAACTTTCTTCCTGCTCAACGTATTTCATGCCGTAACGAGTGCATAGATTTTCCAACTGCCGACGCAACGCACCGAAACTTATCTGCGTGAATTGCTGATTGATTTTCTTGCCGAGATTTATTCCGCGCTTGAAGTCGGGATTGTAACCGCAAATGACTGTTCCGATGTCGTTGGCTATGCAAAAGTTGATTATGTAACGAGCGGTTTTCTTCAGGCAGTCGTTGATGCGATTGTTCCGTTTCAGCGTAATTTGCTCAAGCAATTTCGACGAGTAGCGACCTTGCTTCCAAAGGATTGATTGAAGATGAGCGCGGCGTTTGTTCCAATTCTGATTGATTTGTTTGATTTTACGTCCGTCCAAAATGAACGAAGTCCCAAAATTGGTCACACACGTCGCAAGATTATCTAAACCAATGTCAATCGCCAATGCGTTTTCGCGATTCAAATTCAAATTTTCTTCGTCGACTTCATAGCAGTAAGCGATTTTGAACGCCCGACCTTTGTACAGCGGTATAATTTTCACTTCGCGGATTTTCTTGCCGAGCAATCGTTCAGGAACTTTGATTCGGATTCTGTGATTGTTGAGCACGTCTGAATAAGTTCGGCTTTGCGGCACCGTCAAATATCCGTTTTGAATGCTTATAGAATTGCCGGTAATAATCAGGTTATACAAACCGCTTTTCTTGCGATAACGCGGCGGGCGAGCACCTTTAACTTTGCCGATTGAGCCGAAGAACGAATTAAAGGCAAAATCTACCGCCCGCAATGTCTGCTGTGCCATGTTCGATTGCAGGAGCTTGTAGTTGTCATTGTCTTTGCACTCGTGATAGTTAGCTTCAAAGCGCAGATAAGTTTTGTCCGCAAAGAACTTTTGACGAACATTGTATAGGGCGACATTGTACAGGCAGTTGCTGAAAAAACACAGCTCGCGTAGTTGAAAATATTCCGCTTTGGTTAATCCGCGAATCATATTTATCTGTGTAAGATACAAGATTGTCACCCCCTTTCGGTGGAATTATTACATTTTTGCAAGCAAATTACAACTTGCGCGGGGCGATTCATCTCCCGACGAAAATGCAATGCGTAATTCGTAATGCGTAATTAGGAATTAAAAAATCAAAATCATTATGCATTCCTCATTCCTCATTCCTAATTGCTTTGGCGGGGGCATTCTCGCCTATTTTGGATAAATTCCCGTGCTACTTTCTGTCTTGCGTTACCACAACCCCCTAACCCGTTGTCTGCGTGTATGATAGCATAATCGCCTTAAATTGCAATAGCGCGGGTTGGTTATGCGCCCGAAAGATTTTCGATACTGTCCTTTTCAAAAGCGGACAACTTGCAATTTCGACGCGAACGGCACATTTGCCACGGTCGCACGCAACAAAGAAATTTTTTGTCGCCGTTAAGCGCGGCTTGTTTTCGATTTTGCGTTGTAGTATATTGACGGGCGAAACTGAAAATCGAAGGGAGAAAATTTTTCGTGAGGACGAACAATCTAATCAAGCTGCTAATCTGTCTTGCGGCAATCGTGGCAGTGTTTGTTATTTTTATCCGTCCGCTGGCGCATTCGATTCGGCAAGGGCTTGACTTGCAGGGCGGCACGCACGTCGTCTTGCAGGCGGAGGACACCGAAATTGCGAAAGTCGACGAAGACGCAATGCAACGCGTAGTTTCAATCATGGAACGGCGAATCAACGAACTTGGCTTGACGGAGCCGATTATTCAGCGCGAAGGCGAACGCCGAGTTATCATTGAGTTGCCCGGTATCAAAGATCCCGACAAAGCGATTGAAACCATCGGCAAGACCGCAATGCTTGAGTTCAAAGACGACATGGGCAACACGCTTTTGACGGGCACGGACTTGAAAGACGCGCAAGCCGCAATGAATCAGCAAAACGGTCAATGCGTCGTCAATTTGGAATTCAGCGACGAAGGTGCGCAAAAATTTGCTGACGCGACACTTGAAAACGTCGGGCGACAAATTGCGATTTTGCTTGACGGAGAAATTTTGACGAATCCCGTCGTGCGTGAACCGATTCTCGGCGGCAAGGCGGAAATTTCCGGTCAACGCGATTTGGAAGAGGCGCAACGTCTTGCAGTACTTTTGCGGAGCGGTGCGCTCCCCGTCAAAGTCAACATAATCGAAACGCGCACGGTCGGCCCTTCGCTCGGTCAAGACTCGAAAGATAAATCCGAATTCGCATTCGTCGTGGGTATCGCGGCGGTTTTGGTCTTCATGCTTTTATTTTATCGCCTGCCGGGATTTATCGCGGACATTTCGTTGATGGCTTACACGCTCATGCTTTTGGGCACGCTGAAAGGTTTGGACGCGACGTTGACACTGCCGGGCGTGGCGGGAATAATTTTGTCAATCGGTATGGCAGTCGATGCGAATGTTTTGATTTTTGAGCACTTCAAAGAAGAATTCCGTTTGGGCAAATCGATTCGGCTTGCAATGGACGCGGGCTTTAAACGCGCCTTCACGACAATTTTCGACTCGAACATCACGACGATAATCGCGGCACTTGTTTTGTTTTTATTCGGCACGGGCACGATTCGCGGCTTCGCGATAACATTGGGGCTTGGCGTGCTGTTGAGCATGTTGACGGCGATAACTTTGACGCAATTCATGCTGAAACTCTTGGTCAACGCAAAAATTGTTGAAAATCCTTCGGCATACGGCGCAAACGGCTTTGTTTTGTTCGACGCTAAGGAGGTGAAGTAAATGCCGAGTTTTGACATTGCGGGACGCGGAAAAGTTTGGTTTATCATTTCGTTGCTGATTATTGTGCCCGGATTGATTTCGATGGCGACACGCGGCTTTAATTTCGGGATTGACTTCACCGGCGGCACGATTATGGATTTAAAATTTGAAAAACCCGTCGGCATTGCGCAGGTTCGCGAGAGTTTGAAACCTTTCGGGCTTGACGGCGCGACGATTCAACTTTCGGGCGAAACTTCGGACGTGGAGACTTCAACGGACGTGATGATTCGCACAATCGACTTGGAAGAGACGCAACGCAAAGAAATCATGCAATCGATTCGCGACAGAGTCGGCGGCTATGAAGTTCTGCGCGAAGAAAAAGTCGGCGCGGTCATCGGCGGCGAATTGATTTTAAACGCGGTGCTTGCGCTGGTGATTTCGTGGGTGCTGATAATTTTGTACGTCGCGTGGCGTTTTGAATTCCGATTCGGACTGGCGGCGGTTGCGGCTCTCGTGCATGATATTTTGGTCGTGCTGGCGTTTTTCTCGTTCACTCAGCGGCAAGTCGATTCGTCGTTCGTCGCGGCACTTTTGACGGTTGTCGGTTACTCAATCAACGACACGATTGTTATTTTTGATCGCGTGCGCGAAAATTTGAAACTGCACTTCAGACGCGGCGGCAACGTCGTCGAATTGGTCAACCGCTCGATTTACCAAACCTTGACGCGTTCGCTGTACACGGTCTTTACGTGCTTGTTCACGACGTTTGCGCTGTTTTTCTTCGGCGGCGAGACCACGAAAGATTTTGCGTTCGCGCTGATTGTCGGATTCTTCAGCGGCTGTTACTCGTCGATTTTCATTGCGGGGCCGTTATGGCTTGAGTTCAGGAAATTCGGCAACAAACATTGAGTTTTTTAATCTACTTTCTTTCGGCAGCGAAAGAAACCTCACGCTCACCAGTTCGCGTTCGCCAAAGAAAGCTGCGCCTGCGCGGCGGGCGGATACCGCTCAGTTGCCTCAATGTGTAAGCTACGGTCAGGCACGTGTGCCCGCAAGTGAAACATCCTGTTTCAATTGCGGGCGAGGCCGTCATCCTTGACGGCCTCAAATTTTGGCGGCGCAATGTTCACAAAAAATTCCTCGTCAAATTTGGCGGGGATTTTTTTATTGCTCACAAGACCGTAAACGGTATGGAGAAAATTTTTGCCTTTGTAAAAATGTCCGCACGCACGCAATAACTTTTACAAATGGAACACGCAAATTTGTTGACTTGCCGCCGCGCTTGTTTTAAAGTTTTCGCAACAAGCAGAGGAGGTCAGCGACATGAAAAAATTTGTCCCGTTCCTGGTCGTCAATCCGAAATCGTATCTTTGGGGCGAAAAATCTTTGGCATTGGCAAAAGCCGCCGACGAATCCGCCGAAAAATTCGGGCTGACGATTTTTTTCACGTGCCCGTTCGCGGACATTCGATTGATTAAGGCGAACACGAAAAATGTTATCGTCA
>CAMUZL010000133.1 GCA_947165185.1 uncultured Selenomonadales bacterium | reverse complement strand
TGATTTTGTTGACGGGCGGAATTCACTGCGACGGGCTGATGGATTCGGCTGACGGTTTATTTTCGGGACGCGAGCGCGAAAAAATTTTGGAGATAATGAAAGACAGTCGCGCAGGTTCATTCGGCGTCGTGTCGATGATTTTGGTCGCGGCGTTGGACATTGCGGCTTTAAGCGAACTTGCCAAATTTTCGACGGCGGCAATCTGCGCGGCAATTTTTTCTGCCCCGATAATCGGGCGGCTGATGATGGTCGCGACAATCGGAATTTTTCCCTACGCCCGACGCGAAGGCATGGGCAAAGCGTTCGCACAATTCACCACGCGCAAAACAATTTTATTCGCGACGTTCGAGGCAATTTTTTTCCTGACGTTGCTGAATTTTTTCGACGTGAAATTTTTCGTGACGGCACTGCTTGCAACTTTCGGCGCGGCTTTGGTGACGTGGCGATTCGCAAATTTTTCGACGGAAAAAATCGGCGGCGTGACGGGCGACATTTACGGCGCGGTAACCACGTTGTCCGAAACGGTCGCGCTGATAATTTTCGCGGTAAGTAATTCGATTTGATATTCGCAAAAGAAAATCCCCGAAACATTATCGGGGAAATTTTTTTGCGTTAATGACATGCTCACCGATTTATTTAACCAGATTGTCAAAATCTTCTTGCGGGACGAGCGTGACCAATCCCATTATCGCCAAAATTTGTTCGAGCGCGACGCGGGCGGTTGAAGTGTTTTTGATGACGAAATCAACATCACGCCAATTTTCAAATTCGCCCGTTTCCTCGGCGGTCTCGACGTAGTAACGAATTTCGTCGTTGAGACAGCCCGAACGAAGCAGCCTTTCAACGAAAACCGCGTCGTCAATCATCAGATAAATCGTCACGAGATCTTGATTGATAAATTTCTGCAACTGTTTGATGGCGGCCGTGTCGTGCAAAATCGCGATGCTGACTTTGTGATTCGAGTAAGCGTCGAGCACGTCCGCCTTGCGCAAGCCGTAATTGTTCGCCTGATAAGTGTTGTTGACGATGAGTTTTTCTTTCCGGTAGTCTTCGTTGCTCACGGTCTTGTAAAGGCGGCGTTTGTAAGCGTAGCGGTCGTCGAAAACGCGAGTCGTGATTGTCGGAATGTAATGCACGCCCATTGACATGAGCTGAGAAACCATCGTCGACTTTCCGGACGCGTGCGGCCCCAAGAACGCATAAATTTTGTTGTTCGCCATGGAAAATCCTCCTTAAAAATTTTTGACAATGAATTCGTCGAAATTTTTTCAAGCGGTGCCTTCGGTTGTCGACAAATATTCGTTGACAAGTTCGTAAAATCCTTCAGCAAAAATTCTGCAACGTCACGGGACGAAAAATTTTTTTGCGGGGCGACAAATTTACTCGCATTTTTTGTTGCAAATGTTGCAAGGTGCGTTGTCAACGGGCGCGATTTATGTTTTAATAACCATGAAAAATTTTTTGGGGGAGTGAGTGCCGTGAATCTCAAAGAAGCGTTCCAAGCTCAAAACAAAATCGGAACCATGTTTGAAACCGTGAGCAGGTACCTTGACGACGAAAAATATTTTACCAGCGTCACGGAAAAACATTTTCGTTCCAAGGCGGCGGAAGGGCAACCCGACGAAAAAATCAGCATCGTCGTCGAAGAAAAATTTCCGCCCGACAAAATGATCGATTTCATGTTGCTTTTGATTGACGAGCGCGAAAAACTCGCGCAGGCGATTCACGCGGCGAAAAAATCCATGAAGTTCGATTTGGACAGCGCGGTTGACGTGAACAAAAAACGCCATCAGGCACTTGAAAAACTGCGTGCGCTTTTGCAGTTCAAAAGTTCCAGTTTGATTCAAAAGAACGCGGGCGTCGGCTACGTCTTCAACAAGGAAGGCAACCAGACAACTTACCGCTACGACATTGAACGCGTCAAGACGATTGATTTCGATCGCAACCGCGTCCGCAAGCTGATTAAAAAGTTGCAGAAGAAAGCCGACAAAGTTTCCAACGAAATTGATGCCGCGCTTTTGTCGACGAACGTCACTTACAAATTGCCCTTCGACGCGCACGCGAACGGATTTGAAATTCTGGAAGAATTCGTCAACGATTGAATTATCAACCGTTGCGCATTACGTCTTGCGCATTGACTGAGCGAAGCCGGTTCAGGTGCAGATGAACTGAGAGGCTGCACATACATTTGCGAGAAGAGGATAAATCGCTTTGACGTTGGTTGCGGTGTGGGAACACCCGTGACGAAAAAATCTTTACCGCCAAGCTTAGCGTTCGTTCGCAATCTCGATAATCGAAAAATCTTCAGCTCGTCTTTACGCAAGTTCACAAAATCAAAAACACGCCTCCACGGGTTACCGATGTCGTTTCGGCTACTTGTTCGTTGAGTCGCTTTCGGGCGGCGAATAGGCAACGCTCTTTTGATGTGCAAGACGTAGTGCGCAGCGGAATTTTTTTACGGAAAAATTTTTTTGCGAGGGGAAGTGATTTTTATGGACGCATTGATTTTATCGCGACTGCAGTTCGCAATAACTACGATTTACCATTTCCTTTTTGTGCCCGTGACGTTGGGGCTGTCAATCTTCGTCGCGCTACTGGAGACGTGGTATATCAACAGCAACAGTTACGAGGAGCGAGTTAAACTCAAAAAGCTCGTGAAGTTTTTCGGGACGATTTTCCTGATTAACTTCGCGATGGGCGTCGTGACCGGTATCGTGCAGGAATTTCATTTCGGAATGAACTGGTCGGAATATGCGCGATTCATGGGCGACATTTTCGGCGCACCGCTCGCGCTTGAGGCGTTGACTGCGTTTTTCATTGAGTCAACCTTTATCGGGCTGTGGATTTTCGGTTGGGACAAGCTCAGCGAAAAAGTTCACTGCCTGTGCATTTGGATTGTCGCGTTCGGCAGTAACCTTTCGGCGTTTTGGATTTTGGTTGCGAATTCGTTCATGCAACACCCCGTTGGCTACGCGATTGAAAACGGGCGCGCAGTTATGACGGATTTCGCTCAGCTCGTCACGAATCCTTACGTCGTCGGGCAATATTCGCACGCATTTTTCGCGGGCATTACCACGGGCGGATTTTTGGTTATCGTCGTGAGCGCATGGAAAATCGCAACGGACGAGGTTTCGCGTGAAATGTTCGTTAAAACGATTCGCCGCGCAGTTTTATACACGCTCGTCGGAATTTGCGGCGTCATGGGTTCCGGTCACATGCACGCGCAATATTTGGCTCAAGCAAACCCGATGAAATTGGCGTCGTTCGAGGCACTTTGGGAGACGGAAAATCCCGCGCCGTTCGCCGTCGTCGCCGACATCAATCAAGAGGCGAGACGCAACGATTTTGAAATTTTAATCCCGAACATGTTCAGCTTTATGGTTCACAATTCTTTTGACGGCGAAGTCAAAGGCATTAACGATTTGCAACGCGAGGCGGTCGAGAAATACGGCAGCGGCTATTACATTCCCAACGACGTGCGCGGAATGTTTTGGAGTTTCCGTGCAATGATCGGCGTCGGCGGATTAATGTTGCTGATTGTTTTGGTGACAGGTTGTCTGGTCTTTTTCAAGCGCAACGAAATTCGCGAACACCTTTGTTGCCTGAAGTTGATGCCGCTTTTGTTGCCGCTCCCGTTTATCGCGAATTCGGTCGGCTGGTATATTGCCGAGGCGGGGCGTCAACCGTGGATTGTCGTCGGCCTGCAAAAAACGGCGGTCGCCGTCAGCCCGAATTTGTCCGCAAATGAAGTTTGGCTCACGTTAATCGGTTTCACTGCAATTTATTTGTTCCTTGCGGTTTTGGCGGTCTTCGCGGCGGTTATGTTCATTCGTCGCACAAAAATCACGGAGGAGGTTTGATTTCGCGGGAGGTCGTTTGCAATGAGAAGCAGACAACATATCACATCCGTCGAAGCGCGTGTCAGCAACCTTGAAACAAAATTTGAAGCCTTCATGCGTTCGCACGAAGACTTTAAAACCGAAATGCGCCAACAAAACGAAATGCGGGCGACGGAGATTCGTGAACTGCGTCAAGACATGAAAAACATGCAGAAAGATTTTTACACGAAGATGGACAACATGGACACTAAAATTGACAACATAGGCAACCACGTCCGAAATCTGTCCGTTGCAACAATTATCGGAGTCGCTACCATTGCGATAACTGTCATTTACTCAATCTTGACGCGTTGAAAAATTTTTTGCTGGAGGCGATTGCGATGAGAAGCAGACAAAATATCACATCCGTCGAGGCGCGTGTCAGCAACTTGGAAACAAAATTTGAAGCGTTCATGCAGGAAATGCGCGACTTCAAAACGGAGATGCGTGACAGAGACAATCAGCGTGCGGCGGAGATTCGCGAACTGCGCCAAAAACAAGACGCCGACATGAAAGAAATTAATCAGCGATTCTACGCAAAGTTTGACGCAATGGACGCCAAAATCGACAACATAGGCAACAATGTCCGAAGCTTAACGATTACCGCAATGGTCGGTGTCGGCGCGTCGGTTATCGCGGTCGTCGTGTTGGTCGGCACAACGCTTTTTGCCGTAATGTCGCGCTGAAAAATTTTTTGCAAGGGAGTGAGGATTGTGGACTTAAATATCATTTGGTTTATTTTGATAACGGTGCTGTTCACGGGATTTTTTATCCTTGAAGGCTTCGACTACGGCGTCGGCATGATGATGTTCGGTCGCCCGAAAAATGAACGCTCGCAATTTGTCCGCGCTATCGGCCCCGTGTGGGACGGCAACGAAGTTTGGATGATAACTGCGGGCGGCGCGTTGTTTGCGGCATTTCCGCACGTTTACGCGACGATGTTCAGCACATTTTATCTCGCGTTGTTTTTGATGTTGCTTGCGCTCATAATGCGCGGCGTGGCATTTGAACTGCGCGGGAAATTTAAAACTTCGGACTGGGTAAATTTTTGGGACTGCGGCATCATGTTCGGCAGTTTCGTACCGGCGTTGCTTTGGGGCGTGGCGGTCACGAATCTCCTGCGCGGCGTCGCGATAAATTACCAAATGCATTACGTCGGAACATTTTTGGATTTACTCAACCCGTGCGCAATCGTCGGCGGAATTTTCTTCGTGTTCCTGTTCGCATTTCACGGCGCAAATTTCTTGCTGATTAAAATCGCGGACGAAAAACTTTTGAACGAACTGCAAAAGCTGAGTTTTCGTTTGGGATTGAACACAATTTTTGCGTTTGTATTGTTCGGACTTGCGGCGGCTCACGACACGGACATACTCGCAAAAATTTCGACGGTAATTTTCCTCGGATTGTCAATCGCGGCACTTATCGCAAGTTGTGCGGGCGCGAAAGCCGGCAACGGTTGCAAGGCGTTTCTCTCGTCGACGTTGGCGGTTGCATTTTTGACGATCGGATTTTTCAACGCGCTGTTTCCGCGGCTGATGGTGTCGAGTTTGTCGCCGAATTTATCGCTGGACATTTACAACGCCGCGTCGACGCCGCACACGCTCACGCTCATGACGATTGCGGCTTTAATCTTCGTGCCGATTGTGCTTTGCTATCAATTTTGGACGTACAGAGTTTTTCGGGCACGCGTGACGCCTCAAGATGTCAACTATCATTGAGTTAAGGGACAAAGGAGAAGGGACAAAGGAGAAGGGACAAAGGAGAAGGGACAAAGGAGAAGGGACAAAGGAGAAGGGAGAAGGGACAAGGGACAAGTTTTTCGCCCGCGTCGTGAACTTCGATAAAAAATGTTTACTCTGTTTGAATTAATCAGTTCAAAAAAAATCCTCGGCGAAATTGCGTTTTGCAAGCTCGTCGAAGGATTTTTTATTTTGCTCGCCGCGAAATTTTTGGTCGAGTTCATTGACGCGCCGTCAGAAAAATTTTTGGCGTTGACGTTCGCATTTTTCGCGGGCAGATTTATTTTTGCGGGCGTGACGGAAAAATTTTTCGCAAAATTATCTGTCGACGTGCAAAATGACTTCCGAAAAAAAATTCACACGAAACTTTTCGACGACGAAGAAATTTCTTCGGGCGAATTGTTGACGTTGATTTTCGACGCACTTCAATCATTGGACGAATTTTTTTTGAAAGTCGCGCCGCAAATTGCCTCCGCAATAATTTTTCTGCCGATGTTTTTAATCTGCGCGGCGTTTACGGACATTTTGACGGCAATAATTTTGCTCGTGACGTTGCCAATCGCTCCGTTGTTGCTGTGGTTAATCGGAAAAGCGACTGCCGAAAAAAATTCGCGGGCGTGGACTGAACTTCAAAAACTCAACGGGGAATTTCGCGAACTGTTGGCGGCGATAACCGCGCTGAAAA
>CAMUZL010000132.1 GCA_947165185.1 uncultured Selenomonadales bacterium | reverse complement strand
GTCGCCACGATTGACGATTTTTTTTCGGCGATTAAATTTGCCACGCGTTCGACGGCCTGAGCCATCGTCACCGCGTCGACTTTCACGCCCAAAATTTCTACTTGTTCATTCATGTGAAAAGCTCCGAATAAAGTTGTCGGCTTGCCAAATTGGATGCAACGTCCACGTTGCCGCCCAAAATTTCCACACGTTCACTCATGTGAAAAACTCCGAATAAAGTTGTCGGCTTATCAAATTGGATGCAACGTCCACGTTGCCGCCCAAAATTTCTACACGTTCACTCATGTGAAAAACTCCGAATAAAGTTGTCGGCTTATCAAATTGAATGCAACGTCCACGTTGCCGCCCAAAATTTCTACACGTTCACTCATTGAAAAGCTCCAAAAAATTTTTGCCGCGTCGATTTAAATTTACGGCTGACTTTCACGCTTTACCTTTTCGGATAAAGACGCGTTATGCTTCTCGACTTTTTCGCGGTAGTCAAAAAATTGAAATGCCCGCGTAAGTTTCAAGTGTTCTAAAAGTTCGCCGTGCTCAACTTCGGCGCGTTCAGAAAAATCTTTTCTGCGTTGAAATTCTTCGTCCAAAGTTTGCCGAACGGAATTTGTCAGCTCGTCGCTTTTTTCCTGCAAAGCGGCAAGATTTTGTTCCAATTCGTCCGCGCTCATCAGCTGATTTTTTTTCGGCAACATCTGTTTGTAAAACGCTTTCCACTCGGCGGTTTTCTGCGAAAGTGCGGCGCGATATTCCGTCCACTCGGCAAGTTCGTCTTTTGTCGGCGTGAAATTTCTGCCGTTAAGTTCCCGCGCAATGTAAAGACACCGCGCCAAAAGTTTTGAATCAATCGAAAAAATATCTTTGAATTTCAGTTCGGAAATTCTTATCGGCTCTTTCGCTGAAGGACTTTGGGCAACGGCATCAACCATCCGATTTGTCGTCGCCAAAAGATTTTTGGTGTGCGCTTCCTCGTGAATCGTCTCGAATACCGTTTTGTCGCCCGCGTATGTCATCAAGGCGGCTTTGAGTGCCATGGAATTTGAAAGTTCTTCGTCGGTGTTATCGTAAAAGACGAAACGGTTGCGAATTGCCTCACGAAATTTTTTGTCGAGTTCTTCGCGATCAAAGTTAAGCAGCCGCCGATAATTTTCGTCGAAGATTTGTTTCGCGCTTTTGCCGAAAGGTATGGCGAGATTTTTTTTCGTCACGGATTGGAAAATTGCCGTCAGTTTCGCAATTAACTTGTCGTCCGCCTTTTGAAAGGCCGTGAAAATATTTGCCATGATTTTTTATTTCACTCATTGAAAAGCTCCGAAAAAATTCCGCCCTCCAAATCACGAATGTTGTATAGCGTCGGCAGGATGAGGAACGTTTCTTTTAAATTTTTTTGCGTGGACTTCCAACCTTTGCCGTCGGTTATCCAAACGAATACAAAGCCGTCAACGTTTTTCGACTCCTCGGCAAGCATTTTGTAACTGCGCGCAGTTTCGTTGAGTTTTGAGCCGCCGCTCGTGTAAAAATTCGTTTCGATGCCGAAAACTGTTTTCGCAGTTTTGACGACGAAATCAAAACGTTTGGCTGAAGTCCTGTTGGCTGTAATTGCCGATAAATCAAGCCCGAACATTTCTTCAACTTCGCGATCGTATTTTTCCTTGAAGTATTCGACGCCCGCTTCGCGCAGAAATTTTTCGACGAGATTTTCCATTTGATGTCCGCCGCGATTTTTCCGTCCGTTTGAATCGAGACCAACTTCAACGCCTGTCACGTAGTCATACAAATTGCTGATGATGTGATTCTGCAACATGTCGAAAAGTCCCGTGCGGCGCATGAAATATTTGTATTCGTCAACGCTGTGAATTCTTTCGTCAAAATGGTAAATGAATTCGCTGTTGTCGTCGTCGCGGCAAAAAATTTCACGCTGACGAACAGCCAAAAGAATCGGCACCGCCTGCAGACATTCCGGATATTTGGTAAGAAGTCTTTCAAAATCTTGTTCAATATTTTCCGAGCAGACAAGCGAATTCAAAATATAAATCGGAACTTTCAGCTTCGCAGCGTTCGCATAAACTTTGGCAAAGTCCGTGTAATAATCGTACCTGTTTATGGAATCGCGGAAAGTCGTAATCCATTCGTCAAAATTTCTGTTCATGAGCGTGTATCAACCTTTCTTTAGCCAACGCGATAAAATCAGGGTTATTGTCAATCCCGATGAATTTTCTTCCGCCCAAAAGTTTGCAAACGACGCCCGTCGTTCCCGAACCGCAAAACGGATCTAAAATCTTGTCACCTTCGCGGGTAGACGCCAGCAAAATTTTTTTCAGCAGGTACAGCGGCTTTTGCGTCGGATGCTTGCCGAAAGTTTTTTCACGTGGAGGAGTCAATCCGCCCGTCCAAATATCCGACCAAACGTCTTTCATCTGCTTACCGCCGTTAAGCTCTTTCATGAGTGCGTAGTTGAAAAAATGTTTGGCTTTGGCGTTTTTTTTTGCCCAAAGAATTGTCTCGGTGCTATGAGTGAAATATCTGCAACTCAAATTCGGCGGCGGGTTTGTCTTTTGCCACGTGATGTTGTTCATGATTTTAAAGCCCGCTTCTTCAAGAGCCATGCCGACCGAATAAATGTTGTGAAGCGTCCCGCTAATCCAAATCGTTCCATTCGGTTTGAGGACATTTCTGCAAAGATTTATCCAACTTTGATTGAACTCGTGCTTGTCTTTGAACGTTGAAACTTTGTCCCAATCGCCTTTGTTGACAGAAACAGCTTTGCCGCCTTTGCAAGTGAAGCCGTCATTTGAAAGAAAATATGGCGGGTCGGCAAAAATTACGTCGACATATTCGGCGGGGAAAATTTTTTTGTTATCTAACAGCTCAAGTGAATCGGCAAGATAAAGTGCAGAATCTTCGTCCTTGAAATATATGCTCATTACTCCACGGTCACCGACTTTGCCAAATTGCGCGGCTTGTCCACGTCGCAACCGCGAGTTATCGCCGCGTAGTACGCCAAAAGTTGCAAAGGCACGACCGTCAACAGCGGAATCAACAGCTCGTCCGTTTCGGGGACAAAAATCACGTGGTCGAGATATTTTTCAAGTTCCGAATCACCCGCCGCCGCAATGCCGATGACAACAGCGTCGCGGGCTTTGACTTCCTTGATATTCGATAGAGTTTTTTCGTAGACAGATTTTTGAGTCGCCAACGCAATGACGGGCACGCCTTCGACAATCAAAGCCAAAGTTCCGTGCTTGAGTTCGCCGGACGCGTAGGCCTCCGCGTGAATGTAAGAAATTTCCTTGAGCTTGAGCGCGCCTTCCAAAGCAACGTCGTAGTCAAGACTGCGCCCGATATAAAAAACATCTTCGTTAAAGCCGTATTGACGTGCGAAAGTTTTTATCGGCTCCACGTCGCTCAAAGTTTCGGAAATCTGCGCGGGAATTTTTTTCAGCTGGTCAATCAGACCGCGAATTTTTTCGGCGGAAATTGTTTCGCAAATTTGAGCCATGTAAAGCGCGAGCATGAACATCAAAATTAATTGCGTGGTGTAAGCTTTGGTTGACGCGACGGCAATTTCCGGTCCCGCCCACGTGTGCACAACTTGATGAGCTTCGCGGGCAATCGAAGAGCCGACGACGTTTGTTATCGCCAAAGTTTTCGCGCCGAGACGTTTCGATTCTTTCAGCGCGGCAAGTGTGTCGGAAGTTTCGCCCGATTGGCTGACGACAATAACCAAAGTTTTTTCGTCGACAATCGGATCGCGGTAACGGTATTCGCTCGCCAAATCAACTTCAACCAATTTGCGGGCAAGTTTTTCGATATAAAATTTCCCGACAAGTCCCGCGTGATACGCCGTGCCGCACGCCACGATATAAATTTTGTCGATGCCGTCGAGAAAATCTTTCGTCCAGTTCAGTTCGTCGAGGACGATTGAGCCGCCGTCTTTGGCAATGCGTTTGCTCATTGTGTCGCGCACGGCTTTGGGTTGCTCGTTAATTTCTTTCAGCATGAAATGTTCGTAGCCGCCTTTTTCGGCAGCTTCGGCGTTCCAGGTGACGTGGAAAACTTTTTTGTTGACGCGTTCGCCGCGACGGTTGAGAATTTCCACGGAATCTTTTTTGACAAGCGCAAGTTCGCCGTCGTTCAAAATAAAAGTTTGCCGCGTGTGATTGATTATCGCGGGAATGTCGGAGGCGATAAAATTTTCGCCCTTGCCGAGCCCGATGACAAGCGGATTGTCCTGCTTCGCGCAGATTAAAATGTCGGGATGATTTTTCGCCATGAACGCAAGCGAATAAGAGCCCTCGATTTTGTTCAGAACTTCGCGCACGGCTTCGACGAAATCGCCGCGATAAAGATCCTCCAGCAAATGCGCGACGACTTCGGTATCGGTCTCGGAAGTGAACTTGTGCCCGCGTGAAATCAAATCTTCCTTGAGCGACAAATAATTTTCGATAATGCCGTTGTGCACGACGACGAAATCACCGTGGCAATCGGTGTGCGGGTGCGCGTTGCTGTCCGAAGGCCGCCCGTGAGTTGCCCAGCGCGTGTGTCCGATACCGACCGTGCCCGCAGGTAAATTATTTTTGAGTTTGTCTTTGAGCGCGTCGAGCCTGCCGACCGACTTTTCAATAAAAACATTTTCGCCGCAATCGACGGCAATGCCCGCCGAATCGTAACCGCGATATTCAAGTTTCGTCAAGCCGTCCAAAAGAATCGGCGCGGCTTTTTTTTCGCCGATGTATCCGACAATTCCGCACATAACATGTCCTCCAGAAATTTATTCGTGTCACTGAAATTTTCGTGAAGCAATCGCGGCGATTATATCAAGTTAAGGGACAAGGGACAAGGGAAAAGGGAAAAGTTTTTTGCCGACAACCTTAACGAAAATTTTCGGCAAGGGCGTATCATCAAAGATTGTCGGGAAAATTTTTTTTGCTATAATTCGGCGCGAGGTGATTTTTACGAAACTCAGCAACAAAAATATCGCGACCGTCATGGAATCAATCGAAAAATTTTTTGACGCCGCGAACGTGCCGCGCAAAGACAAACTCAAAATCTGCCTTTTGCTGGAAGATTCGTTGATTCAGTGTCAAGAAAAATTCGGCGAGGAGCAAGAATTTAATTTCATAACGCGAAAATGGCTCGGGACGCCGCGCATTTCGATAAAAATCAAAGGCAAACCGTTCAACCCGCTCGAATACGACGACGACGGAATTTTTTCGGAAAATATCCTGCAAGATCTTTTGAGTTACGAAAAGGCGCGTGTGATTTACCGTTACGAACGCGGTCGCAACGAAATAATCGCGTCTTCGCCACGCGAAATTAAAAATTTAAAAATTCCCGGCGGCTCAAGCACGATTTCAATTCTGCTTGCGATAATTTTTGCGGCGATTATCGGAAATTTTTCCGCCGAAACGCAAAATTTAATCGTAAATATCATCACGCCGATACTGAACACACTTTTCGGTGCGCTTATCGCGGTAAATATTCCGCTGGTTTTTATTTCAATCGTGGCGAGTATCTGCGCGATGGAAAATGTGGCGACGCTTAATGAAGTCGGCACGAAAATTCTGCTCAGATTTTTAAAAATCGTGGCGTTTATCACCGTCGTGACGATTGCCGTCAGCGAAATATTTTTTCCCGTGGTGAATTTCAGCTTCGGCGGACAAATTTTATCAAGCACCGACGGATCGTCAAAAATTCTCGATTCAATCATGTTGATTGTGCCGAAAAATATTATTGAGCCGTTCTTGAAAGGAAATATCCTGCAAATTGTCGTTTGGGCGATAATTTTGGGCGTCAGCGTGACGATTTTGGGCGACCGCGTCAGCGAATTCAAAAAAGTAATCGCGGACGGCAAGCAAATTATTTTTAAAATGATCTCGCTCGTCCTGAAAGTTATTCCGCTGATAATTTTTTTGAGCACAGTGAAGACAATTTTGGTTTATTCGCTCGACGAAATTTTTACGCTGTGGAAAATCGTTGCGGCGCAATATCTTGCGTTCATAATAATCCCTGCGGCTCTGCTTTTGTGGATTTCGTTTAAACACGGCGTAAAAATTCGGGACTTCCTGCGCGAAATTTATCCCGCGTGCCTGATTACGTTCACGACCTCAAGCGGAAGCGCGTCAATGCCGCTGAACATTGAGATTTGCAAGAAAAAATTCGGCGTCAACGAAAATCTGTGCGACTTTTATATTCCGCTGTCGCACGCGCTGTGTCCGATACCGTCGACAATCGGGATAATTGTTTACTTATTTTTCGCGGCGGAATTTTCGGGCGTCGAAATGACAATTTTGCAGTTGATAATCGTCGCATTTTTGTCCGTGCAGTTCGCAATTTCGACACCGAAAGAAAACGGCGGGATAATCGCGACGATGATGCTTTTG
>CAMUZL010000131.1 GCA_947165185.1 uncultured Selenomonadales bacterium | reverse complement strand
CGCCGATAACGGATTCAAAGGCGTCCTCAAGATTTGAATCACGGCCGCGCAGTGAGCCTTTTTCCGTGATACCCAACAACAAAACGTCGTCGATATGAATTTTTTCCGCCAGCCGCGTCAGTGTCGATTGTCGCGTCAAACTCGAACGGGTTTTAGTCAATTCGCCTTCACTCAAGTTCGTGAAGTGCTCGAACAAATAAGTTGCCGTTGCCAAACCCAAAACCGCGTCGCCCAAAAATTCAAGTCGCTCGTTATTTTTCAAACGCGGCTCGAAATCGCGGGCGTAAGATTTATGCGTCAACGCTCGGTTGAGCATCAAAAAATCTTTGAACTCGATGCCGATTGACTCCGCGAAATTCTTCAATGCGGCGATTCGTTCTTCGGTCAACGGTTCGTCGACTTCCTTCGCCACTTCGCCTTCAGGTTTTTCAAAAATTTTTTCGTCTATCGTCGCCAAAAGTTTCACTCCTTTGGTAGGGACTAGGGACTTGGGACTAGGGACTTGGAAGTAGTAAACTAGTTCCTAGTTCCTATTTACTCGTTCCTAATTATTTTTTCTGTAGCAAGCAAAGTTCCCGCAAGCAACCAAAATTCGCGCATTATCGGCACTTGCGTCATGTTTGTATCGGTCAAGCCTTCAAGTTGTAAGCCCGCCAAAATTAAAATCGCCGTCAAGCCCGCGCTGAACGGTAAATTTTTTTCGTGCTTGAATTGTTGGAAGAATTTCCAGAAAAAATACGCGTAAAGCCCGATAAACGCCGCAAGTCCGACTGTGCCGCCTTCAGCCGCCTCGTTGAGTAAATTGTTGTGCGGGTGAGTGTGTCCGCCTTCGGTGACTTCCGGCCGCTCAATCGCTTCGGGCGAAATGTATTGCTCGTTGTACGCCTTGACGAACATTTTTTGCCCGACGCCCGTTATCGGATAATCTTTAAAAATTTCCAGCGAAGATTTCCACATCAAAACGCGTTCCGTGTTGCTTTGAAATTTCGTGCTTACCATCGTTTCAAGTCGCTCGTGAATTTGCGGCGAAGTCATTGCCAAAATTAAAAATGCTATCGCCAAGCCCGCGAAAATTTTTGCGGTGACAAGGCGATATTTTTTTTCCAGCACGAAGAAAATCACCGCGACGCATACCAACGCCAACCACGCGCCCCGCGTCATCGACAGCACCAGACAAATTAAACTCAATCCCGCCGTGAAAATCGCAAGGGAGCGCACGGCTCGCGGCAAAATTTTTAACAGCGACATGAAAATCAAAAGCGGCAACTGCATGAGCATAAACGACCCGTAAAATGTCGGCGTGTGATTCAGCCCGAACGCTCGCGGCTCGCCTTGAACGAAATATTGCACGACGCCCGCCACGTCGTTGATTAAAAATGCCGCAAGCGACGCGATTAACACGCCGCAAAGTTGTTCGCGCTTTTTGATGAACGTCATCGCGAAAATCAGCGGAAAAAATCTGTGGAATTCGCCGAAGACTTCGCGGAAACTGATTCGCGGATCCCAACTCATTATCGCGACGAAAATTTGACAGACCAAATAAACCGCCAGCACTTCCAAAATGTTCGCGTCAAACGGCGGAAAAGTTTTCATTCGCCAACGGTAAAAAAGTATGAACGCCGCGCCCAAACCGACGGAAATGCTTGCCGCTGCAGTCGACAGCGGGGTCGTGAACGCCAAAAGCAATACGACGATATACATTGCTTTATCGAGCGAAAAATTTTTCATAAGTTATTTCTCCTTGAGCTGCGCGGCAAGTTCGGGCGCCCGCTTTAAAAGCGGGGGAACAGTTGGTGTGTTCCGCGACGCTTCGACAGCCGCAACATCACTTAGCTTGAAGTTGAGAGGCAAGTTCGGGCGGAATTATTTCGGGATAATTTTCCGCAAGCCAATCCGCGATTCGATTCCAATAACGTTTCGCCTTCCACGCCGCCGCGAAGTCAAACCAATAGACCAGCGGGATTAAAACGGGCGTGCCGATGTTGTCGACGATTCGCACGCGGTAAACGCCGGGCGACGGCTCCTGCACCATAAAATTTTCAATGTCCGTGTCGACAATCGCAATGTTTTCGCGCAGAAAATCCGATTTGAACGTCAGCAACACCGTCCAAATTCGTTGGAGCGTTTCCGTGTCGGGACAAGTTTTCGGCAAAAATTTTTTCATGTCGCGGGAAGTTTTGCCGTTGTAGTCAAGCACGCGTTCAAAAACGTAGCCGAGACCCAAATTCGTTTCGACCGTCCCGAAAAATTCCGTCACGAGTCTGGATTTTTCGAGTTTCGACGCGCACATTCGCCGATAGCGCATTTCCTTGCGAACGTCGCCGTCGTCAGCCATGTGCGGAATTTTTATGCATTTCGTGCGGTCAATCGGGTGAACGTATGTCGCCTGGTGTCCGCCGGAGCCGATAAAAAGATTTTCGTCAATCGTTAAAACTTTCATGGTTGTTACCTGTTGTTTAAGCTTTAAGCTTTGAGCTTTAAGCTTTGAGCTTTAAGCTTTGAGGAAAATTCGCCCGCTTAAAGCTTAAAGCTTATAACCTTAAAGCTCAACTCAACTGTCAATTTTTCGGATTTTGTGGACGCGCAATTTGTCCAGCCACTGCCAAACTTTCAGCTGAATCTGCGCGAAGTCGCCGACGCGCCGAATTATCGCCCGATCGTAAATTTCCGAGCCGACAACTTCAGCCGTGACGACAACTTCACTCGCGCCGCCGAAATTTAAAATCAATTCTTCGTCCGCCACGACTTCCGATAAAATATTTTCGTCGCCTGCGAACGCGGAAATTTTTACGGGCGAATCGACGTGGAAGCGGTACAAGCCCAAGGAAATTTTTTCGACTTCCCACGGCACCGCATACCGATAAATAAAATTGTCGTCGACTGTCAGCTTGACGAACGGCGGGATTTTTCGGAACGGCTCGGCGTTCGCGAAGAATTCGACTTCCGACAGCCCGAAATTTTTCCCCGCATCAATGATTTTTATTTCGGCACGCGTCACGAAAAATTTTTCCGTGTCAATCGTGAGCGGCCGCCCGTGATTCGGCAATTCGACGCTGAAATTTTTTACATTATCCAAAGAAATTCGCGCCTTGTCAATCACGGCAAAATTATTTGCAAGCTCAAGGCTCAAAAAAATTTTCGCGGGCATTTCGTCTGGCGGGTTGCCGTAAATCACAATTTTTTGAACTTGCGCAGGTTCGCTCCACTCGAAAAAAATTTTTCGCTGCGCGTCGTCCGCCGCAGGTTGCCACAAATTATTTCCGAATTGCGCGGGCGTCGCGGCAACGTCGTCCGTGTCGATAATTTTGAAGTCGCAAACTTTTTTCGCGTCGCCCGATGTCGCCGTAACTTTTGCGGAAAAAATTTCGTTGTCGGTGCGTCGCTCGAAAAAAATTTCGTCGGAATTCAAAATCCGAAGCGCATTCCACTGGTTGCGCTGTGACTTGTGAGCAAAAATCGCCTCGGCAAGCGGATTGTCTTTCAAAACGGTTTGACGGCAACTTTCGGGCACGGGGAAGCGAATTCTGTCCGCCCAAACGTAATTGGCGCGGTCAATCAAATCGAAATCGTAAGTGTCCGTTTCGCCGACTTTGGGCTTGCGGGTCGCCAAAAGATTTTGCGCGTAAAAATCCGGTGCGGCGGTAAATGCTGTCGCGTAAGCAAATTTTTTGTAAACTTCGGGACGATAATCGCTGCGTTCGGACAAAATTTCGCCCAAAACTTCCTCGAACAAAATCGACAGCGTTCGATGGTCTTGGTGCGAATCGAAATCCACGCAAAAAATCACGTTCGCCCGAAGTTTCAGCAGTAAATCTTTCAAATCGCGCTTGAAATTTTTTCGCGTGTATGAGCTGTGCCGCCCGAAAGTTTTTTTCGCGTAGTCGACAAAATTTTTCGCCGCGTAAGTTTCCGTGTGCCCTGCGGGCGAAGTCGTCGGCTTGTCGGAAAGTTTGTGCCCGTCGCCGTAGCCGAAAAAAATTATTCGTTCAGCCGGCACGCCCAAAATTTTCAGCGCGTCAACGGCCTCTTGTGCGCGAACGTCCGCAGAAATTTCAAAATCGCCGTTCGTCGAGTACGCAACAAAAATTTCAGCCTTCGCCGCCGACAAATTCAAAATCATGTTGCCCGCAACGTTAATTTCGTCGTCGGGGTGCGGTGCCAAAATCAAAACCCGCGTGCCGAAAAAATTTTTGTCGAAAAACGAATTGCCCGCCGTCAAAATCTCTTCAGCCTGCGCGGCTTCGGCAACCACTTCGAGAAATCCGCACGCGTCCGCAAGTTCAAAAAATTTTTTGTCGTCCATGTGTCACCTCGCAATAATTTCGGCAAGTTTCGGCATGACAATCGAAAAATCGCACGTCTCGCGAATCAATTTCGCCGCCCGTTCGCCGAAAATTTTCCTGCGCTCGTCGTCGGTGAACAAAATCGAAATTTTTTCCGCGAAGGCCGCCGCGTCCTCCGAATAAACGCGATAACCGTTCACGTCGTTTTGAATCACGTCTTCGCAGCCGCCGATGTCGCTCGTCACCGCCGGCAGTCCGCTCGACATTGCCTCAAGCAGTGAAGTCGGCAAACCTTCATGACGCGACGGGAAAATATAAACGTCCGCCAGCCGATAAAATTCCGCAGGGTTGTCAACTTCGCCGATGACTTTGATTGAGCCGTCAAGTTCGCCCGACAGTGCCCGCAGTTTGTCCAAAAGTTCATTCAGTCCGCCGCCCACGACGAACAAAATTGCGTCCGGAAATTTTTTGTGCAAAATCCGCCAAACGTCCTGCAACGTGTCGACGCCTTTATCTTTGACGATTCGGGCGCAGAACAGCAAAATTTTTTGATTCGGGTCGACGCCGTGCGAAATTTTCAGCTCGCGCCGCTGTGATTCGTTCGATTGCGGAAATTTTTTTGTGTCGATGCCGTGCGGCAAGATTGAAATTTTTTCGGGCGAAATGCCGCCGCGCTCGATAAATCCGTCGCGAATTTCTTTCGTCGTGGCAACGTAATTCGTGCACGTCGAAAAAATTTTGTTGCGCCAACCGTTGAGCGAAAAAATTTCAGCCTTGCCCGTCAATGCCAGCGTCACGGGCTTTTTAAACAGGCGTGCGAACAAAATCGCCCACACGGAAAATTTCGGCGTCCCGATGATGTAAAATGCGTCAATGTCGTTGTGCGTCGTCAAAAGTCGAAAAAAAATTTCCAGCCAACGAAACGGCGGGTGCAGTCGAATTAAATCGATGCCGTTGAAATTTTCGCGTGCCGCCGTGTGGAAAAATCTTTTTTTCGTCATAAGCGTGACGCGGTGACCGAGTTTGATTAATTGCAACGCGTGATTTTCGCCGTGAATTTCCGCGCCGCTCTTGGTCGGTCGCCCGTCAGCCAAAAATTTCTTCCCGACGGCAAAATCTTTAATCAGCAAGCAAATATTCATTCAAGTACCTCGAAAAATTTTCTGCGGCAATTTTACCGTCAAAAACAATTCGGCGCAATAAAAAATCCCGACGAAAATTTTCTTGCGTTTCGCTCGACGATATGTTATAAATTTTTCGTCTCGTGATGCTTGCGATTTTGGTCAGGCAGATGCTTCATAAAGTAGCGCGCCCGTTCGTACCGTTTACGGTTTTGAAACTTATTTATCTGTCGGGTAATGACTTGACACAAACGATGTCGTGCGCAAAGTCTCCATACCGTTTACGGTCTAGCGAGATAAAAAAATCCTCTGTCGTTGGTGACGGGGGATTTTTTTTGAATTCCACGCCGCATTAATCGGGCGAAAAATTTTTGACGCGAAATGTTTCCTTTGATAAAATCGCTAACGAAAACGAGCCGCCAACTCGTCAAAGCAAAGGCGACTCGTTAAAATCAACTTCAGTCGGCGGCAGTCTAACATTTCCGTCGACGCTTGTCAAAGGAGCGATTTATTATGCCGACACCACGTCAAAGAGAAAAAATTTCCACGTTCAGCCGCAATGATTTGATTCTTGAGCGACTCGACGATTTAAGAGACGGTCAACGCGAACTTAAGGATGGTCAGCGTGACATCAACGCACGAATCGACAAGTTGGAGAACGAATTGCGCAACGTTACTCGCCATTCGCAGATTATGACTTCAAGCGTCGTCGGCATCGCACTTGCGGTGATTTATTTTATCTTCACGCGCTGAAATTTATTTCGCAATAAAAAATCCCTTCGACTGACCGGCGGGGGGATTTTTTGACAAGCCGCGACAAATTTGCTAATCTTTGCGCGACCTCGTTCCAATCGGAGCGGGGCTGTTTTTAATCGTGAAACTTTTATACCGAACTCAAGGAGTGTTTGACTTGAAAGCTTTGTATCTTGACTGCGCGGCGGGAATCAGCGGCAACCCGCTTTAAAAGCGGGGGAACA
>CAMUZL010000130.1 GCA_947165185.1 uncultured Selenomonadales bacterium | reverse complement strand
TTTTCCAGTGACGGACGCCCGTTTTAATGACGCGGCGCATTTTTTCTTGCGAATAATCGGGCATATCGATTTTGCATTCGCGCCCCTCAATCAAAACAAATTGGTCGGCACCTTCGATGACGTTGTACTTGTTCCGCAAAAAAATTATGTCGCCGTCGGTTTCGATTATGTCCGTCAATTTTTCCACGTCGCAAAACGGGCAGGCGGTCTCGGCGTGAAAGAGCGTGGCGGGTTTCGTCCTGCCAACGTCGGTGTCAAATTTCAAAAGATTTATTTCCACGTCGGTACCTCTCAAAAATCAAATCGTTCGTTAGAAATTGCGCTCCAACAGATAATCCGCCGGTTTGCCAAAAAATTTTTCGAGTTTTACTCTGTCGGCTTCCGTGAAGTTTCGTACACCTTGCATTTTATAAGAAAGTGACGAAAGAGGCATCTCGATTAATTTGCTCAACACCTTGTACGTAAGTTGGCGTGATTCAATCTCGCTTAGTAAATTTTTAAACGGATTGTTGCCGCGACTTGTCGCCGCAATTTTCGCACGGTGTTCAGCTGAGAGAGGCTTACCTATCTTAGACGCGGCAATTTTTGCGCATCTTTCGGGCGTGAATGGCTGACCTTTAAGTGCCGCTGCAATTTTCGCACAGTGTTCAGCTGAATGAGGTTTGCCCTTACGCCCCGCCGACATTTTTGCACACGTTTCCGGTGTTGGATGTCTGCCCCTATTAGCTTCAGCAAGTTTTGCTATTTGTGCAGCTACACGAGGGCTATTTTTTTTAGTCTCTCTGATTTTTGTAAGTACTTCCGGCGAATGACGATACCCAACAAATCCTTCGCCGCCGTCCGTCAAATTGTAGCCGTAAGGTTTTTTGCTCTTGAGTACGGCAATGTAATATTTTTCCCAATAATCCAATTCTGCTTTCGACGCGCAACTTTTGATGACGCCGCAATAAAAATTTTCCCGACCGTATTTGCGAATCGCGTTGGAGATGAGCGTATTGTCTTTGTTTCTCGCGTGTTCATTGAATCGAGTTTTCAAATCCTGAACGGTTTGCCCGACGTATCGCTTGCCGTTGATTTTATTGATGATAAGATACACGACGCCATACATAAAGTTCTTTCCTTTCAATCGGTTTTAAAGGATTATGCCACACTACGGCGAAAAAGCAAAGATAAATCTTTCAACTAACGAACCAAGGCGGTGCACAATGTCGGAAACAAAATCGAACGAAAAATTTTTAAAGGGCACGTTCATCTTGACGATTGCAAGTTTCGTCGTCAAAGTTATCGGCTCGTTGAATTGGATTTTTGTCTCAAGAATACTTGGCGGCACCGGGATTGGGATCTACATGCTCGCATTTCCCATATATTTCTTCGCAATGACGGCTTCGCAAGCGGGCGTTCCCGTGGCGATTTCAATCATCACGGCGGAGCGCGTCGCCTTAAATGACATTTACGGAGCGCGAAGAGTTTTCCGAATTTCAATGCTGCTCATGTTGTTGACGGGAATAATTTTTTCTGTGCTCACGTATTTTTCTGCGCGGTGGCTGATTGATTTGCAATTTATTCGCGACCCGCGAGCTTACATGTCGGTTGTGGCACTTGCGCCGACGGTTTTTTTCGTGACGTTTTTGGCGTCGAGTCGCGGTTATCTGCAAGGTTGGCAACGCATGACGCCGACGGCCGTCAGCCAAATTGTCGAGCAAATTTTCCGCGTGATAACGATGATTGTGCTTGCCGATTTACTCATGCCGTGGGGACTTGACTACGCGGCGGCGGGCGCAAGTCTCGGAGCGTTGGCGGGCGCGGTCACCGGCTTAATTGTGCTGGTTTACTTCCACATAAAATTAAATCGCGACATAGAAAAAACTTACGGCTTGGATTTAAAACCTTCTCCGCAATCCGAACGCGAGCCGACAATTTCAATCATCAAACGAATTTTCAAATTGGCGTTGCCGGTTTCTGCCGCGTCGATAATGTTGCCGGTCGTGTCGAATTTGGATTTAATGATCGTCCCGCAACGTTTGGAAGTGGCGGGCTATTCGGTTCGGCAGGCGACGGAACTTTTCGGCTACTTGACGGGCATGGCTGTCCCGCTGGTGAATTTGGCGACGATTTTGACGGCTTCGCTTGCAGTGTCAATCGTCCCCGCAATTTCGGAGGCACGGGCATTGAAAGACACGGCGCGAATTTTTCGGCAGACGGCGGCGGCAGTCAGAATTTCAAATTTCGTTTGCTTCCCCGCGTTCGTAATTGTATTTTTCCTCGCGACGCCGATTTCAAGTTTGATTTACAACGCGCCGGGCGCGGGGCCTGCCGTAATGATTTCCGCCGTGTCGATAATTTTGCTCGGACTGCATCAAGTTTCGACGGGCGTGTTGCAGGGACTCGGTCACACGACAATTCCGATGGTCAACATGATTTTGGCGGCGGCGGCGAAAGTTGCATTGAACTGGACTTTGACGGCAATGCCCGCACTCGGAATCATGGGCGCGGCTTGGGCGACGGCGGCGGACATGGGCGTTGCGGCGTTCATAAATCTTTATTTCATCTGGAAATATATCGGCTACAAAATTGAACTCGGTCAGCTGTTCAAAACAATCTGCGCGGCGGCGGTAATGTCAATCGTCGTGAAATTTTTCTACGAGTTTACGGCGGCTCAATGGCACATTGAAGTTTTTTCGACGTTCGGCGCGGTTATCGTCGGTTGCGTGGTGTACGTGGCGACTTTGGCGGCAATCGGCGGCATACTCGAAGAAGATATGGCGCGAATTCCGATGGTCGGCAAGTTCGCGATAAAAATTTTCCGCAAGCTGGGAATTTTTAAGTCATGAAAAAAATTTTGCTCGTCTACAATCCCGTGTCGGGGCACGCGGAATTTAAAAATCGTCTCGACAGCGTCATTGAAAATTTTCAGCGGCGCGGAATTTTTTTGTCCGTTTATCGAACGCAGGCGCACGACAATTCCGCGTTCGTCGACTGCGTGAAAATTTCCAAACCTGCGGGCGTCATTGCGGCGGGCGGCGACGGAACTTTACACGCGGTGATTAATTGGCTAAAGAAAAATTCTTTGGACTTGCCGATTGGCGTTTTGGGTTCGGGCACTTCCAACGACTTCGCGACGCACTTGCAACTTGACGACGAAAAATTTTTCGACGCGATTGCCGCAGGGCACACGCGCCCCGTCGATTTGGGTTTGGTCAACTGCACGGAATTTTTTATCAACGTGGCAAGCGCGGGCGTTTTCACGTCCATTGCTCACGAAGTCGATTCGCGGCTGAAAAATTTTTTGGGCAAGTCGGCCTACTATTTGCGCGGGCTCGGCGAATTGAAAAATTTTCACGCGGTTGATTTTGAAATCACTGCTGACGGGGAAAATTTTTTCGGCGAAGCGTTTTTGTTCCTCGTGATAAATTCGCCGGCGGTTGCGGGTTTCAAAAAAATTTCTTCCGTTGCCAAAGTCGACGACGGAAAACTTGATTTGCTTGCGCTGAAAAAATGTTCGACGGCGGGATTGCTCGGCTTGACGAAAAAACTTTTTGCGGGCGAATGCGTCGACGGCGACGAAAATATTTTGTGTCTGCAGGCGAAAACTTTTGAGATAAAATCTTCCGCAGGGCTTGTCGGCGACATCGACGGCGAGGCAGGCGACCCGTTGCCGCTGAAAATCGAAACCGTTCCCCGTGCAATAAATTTTTTCTGCTGAAACTTTTTGCGGGCGCAGGAAATTTGAACGTCTTCCCGAAATTTTTTGGGAAGATTTTTTTATCGGGGTGAATCGACTTGAGATTGACGGACAAAGACGCGTTGCAACTTTTTTCCGAAGGCGACCTGCTTGAACTCGGCAAACAGGCCGACGCGATTCGCAGAGAAAAATTCGGCAACGTGGTGACTTTCATAATCGACAGGAACATTAATTACACGAACATTTGTCAAAACGAATGCAAATTTTGCGCGTTCTTTCGGCGGGCGAACACGGCGGGCGCGTATCTTTTGACGCACGAAGAAATTCTGCAGAAAGTTCGCGAGACGATTGACGCGCACGGCACGCAAGTCATGATTCAAGGCGGCTTGCATCCCGATTTGGAATTGAGCTGGTACGAAGAAATGTTGCGGCTCATCAAAAAAAATTTCGACGTGACAATTCACTCGTTCACCGCGACGGAAATTTTGCACTTCGCGAACAAAGCGGGGCTGTCGGTTTTGGAAACGCTCAAACGATTGCAAGCGGCAGGTTTGGACAGCTTACCCGGCGGCGGCGCGGAAATTTTGGTTGACGACGTGCGCAAAAAAATTTCCCCGAAAAAAATCATGACGGACGATTGGTTTGCCGTCATGCGTGCGGCGCACTCAATCGGCATGAAGTCAACCGCGACAATGGTTATCGGCTTCGGCGAAAGTTTAAGTCAGCGGCTTGAACACATGGAAAAAATTCGTCGACTGCAGGACGAAACGGGCGGATTCCGTGCGTTCATCACGTGGAGTTATCAGCCGAAAAACACGCAACTCGGCGGCGAAAAAGTTTCGGCGTGGGACTACATGAAAACTTTGGCGATGACGCGAATTTTTATGGACAACGTCGACCATATTCAAGGCTCGTGGGTCACTCAAGGCGAACAAGTCGGGCAGTTGACTTTGGCATTCGGCGCAGACGATTTGGGCTCAATCATGCTCGAAGAAAACGTCGTGCGTGCGGCGGGCACTTCGTTTGAAATGTCCGTGCGAAAAATGGTTGACTTAATTTTTTCGGCGGGACGAGTTCCCGCGCAACGAAACACGACTTATGACGTGCTGAGATTTTTCGGGCGACGAGTGACGGCGCAGGAAAAATTTTCGGCGATAAATTCTCACCGCGAACCGTCAAATTTTTTCGTCGACTATTAACTAGTCCCCAGTCCCCAGTCCCTACTCGGAGGTGATGCGATGGACGACGACAAAAAATCTTGCGACTTGCAAGAAAATCTGCGGCAGATGATGCAGACGACAAAAAAATCCGATTTGGAACAGGCGTTGCAAAAAATGATGCAGACAACGCGCTCGACCGATTTGCAAAACGCCTTCCGAAAAATGATTCACGTGACGCGCTCGCTCGACCAACAGATTGACGAACAACAAAAGGCGCAGGAAAAAAATATTGCCGACGCGTTCCAAAAAATGATTCGGCTGTCGCACTCGCTCGAACACGACAGCGAACGGGAAATTGTCAGCTACGAACACGCGCAAGATTTGACAATCGACGAAGATAAAAAAGCTCCGCCGCCCGAAAATAAGCTCGACAAAGTCAAGAAAAAAGTTCCGCGCAGAATTCGCAGCTTCCCCGCCGCCTTTCGCCGCAACCCGAAAACCGTCATAAAATATTTTCTCGGCTTGGTGCTCGGCAGAATTTTGGCGATTGTGCTGTACGTTTTGATGGCGTTGATTCCCGCGTTGCCGATTCCCGACGCCGTCGCGAACATGAGCAAGCCGCCCGCAATTTTCGGCACGGCTTTTAACTCGATGCGAAATTTTTTCACGGATTTAAGCCCGCAAATGATTATGGCGACGATAACGAGCATTCCGACGGACATCAACAAAATTCTGCAGAAAGTCGGCGAGTTCTTCACGTATTACGCGAAACGCGCCGGAAAATTTTTGCTCAAGGCGATTCGTCACCCGAAAGAAGCTTTTAACGACGTTCGCAAATCGATTCGTCAAAAAATGCCGCTGATTATTCGGTTGGCGCGGGCGACGTTCTCGGTAATTTTTTCGTTCATCCTGATTAAGTTGGCGATGATTTTCCTGTTGCCGCTGTTCGGCGGTATCGCGCTGACGATTTTGGGCATCAAAGTTTCGATAATTTTGTTCGTCGTGGCGCGCATGATTGCGGACAAAGTCGGCGAGTTAATCGGCAAATACATTTTCAACGGCGGCCTGAAATGCGTCAACATTGCCAAGACAATTCGCGAAGCGCAAGTCGTCAAAGCTATCGGCGACTACCTCAAAGAGTGGCTCAATCAAGCGACAAACAAAAAATAACCGCCCGAAAATCTCGGACGGTTTTTTCTTCGCAAAAGTTTAAAGTTCGCGCAACAGGCCGCTGACCAACATGAAGCTGACGATTAAAAAAACCACGCAACCCGCAACGAAGACGACCCAATCGGGTTTGTAACGCCAAATCATGTCGCCGCTCAATCGCTCAAGCGGAAGTTTCGAGTGTTTTTCGGCATAAGGCAAATAAATCAACATGCCCAAAATTATTCCGAAGACAAAAATTCCAACCATGCCGATAACCACATCCGACGGCGGAATTTCGACCAGCCCCGAAAAAGCTTCGCCGAAAGAATTTTCTGCAACGCTGTGTTCTTCCATGATTTAACCTCCGATTAACACCCACGGCACGATTTTTTTTTGCTCGCGGGATTTTTTCACGTCAATGATTCGCTGATTGCTTGAGCCGCGAAAAGCCAATTCCAAATCGCGCAGGCTCT
>CAMUZL010000129.1 GCA_947165185.1 uncultured Selenomonadales bacterium | reverse complement strand
ACGAAATTTTTATTCGCGACGGAAAAATTTTTCGTGAAACCAATCGGGCGGGCGGTTTTGAAGGCGGTATGAGCAACGGCGAAGATTTAATTATTCGTGCGGCAATGAAACCGATTCCGACGTTGATGAAACCGCTTCGCACCGTCGACATTGCCACGCGGCAACCGACAACCGCAAGCAAGGAACGTTCCGACACCTGCGCGATTTGGGCGGCGTCCGTCGTCGGCGAGGCTATGGCGGCTCTCGTCACGGCTGATGCGTTCGTCGAAAAATTCGGCGGCGACGCGCTTTGTGACACGCTTGCCAATTTGAAAAATTATCGCAAACGTTTGGCGGAGGATTTCGGCTTATGAAAGACAACGTGATTTTGACGGGCTTCATGGGCACGGGCAAAACCAGTCTCGGAAAACTTTTGGCGACGCGTTTAGGCAGACCGTTCGTCGACATTGATAAAAAAATTGAGAGCGAGCAGAAACTTTCCATACCGAAAATTTTTGAGCAGTTCGGCGAAAGTCATTTCCGAGAGCTGGAAAAATCGGCCGTTCGTGAACTTTGCGAACGACGCGGGCTTGTAATTGCGACGGGCGGCGGCACCGTTAAAGACGCTGAAAATCTTCGCCTGCTGAAAAGTTCGGGCTTGCTTATTTGTTTGACGTGTTCGCCCGAAGAAATTTTGTCGCGCACTCAAAGACGCGGTGAACGTCCCGTGCTTGACGGCGGCGGCGACGAGCGATTGGAAACGATTAAAAAACTTCTTGCCGAACGAAAAGAATTTTATGATCGCGCAGATTATCAAGTCGACACGACATATTGGTCGCCGTTGCAAATTATCGACGACATCTGCCGTTACTTGCGACAGTTCAGGAGTTAGTCATATGGAGATTCGCAACTGCACCGTCGCGGAGGCTACAGCCGTCGGCGAATTTTATGACAGCGTCGTCAAATTCATGGACGACAACAATATCAATTACACGAAGTGGCGTTACAAAATTTACCCGTCGACTGATTACGCCGGTGACGCGGCGCGGGCGGGCAATTTGTTTGTCTGCACGGACGGCGAAAAAATTTTAGCGGCGTTCGTCTTGAGCGAAAATCCCGAAGGCGATTACTCGAAAGTTGCTTGGTCGCAGAATTTGGCGGTCGGCGAATTTTTGGTACTTCACGCCTTCGCGGTTGCGCCCGATTGTCAACGTCGCGGTCTCGGCAAAAAAATCGTCAAATACTGCGTGAGTTACGCCGCCGAAAAAAATCATCGTGCGCTCCGTGCGGACACAGTGCCCGAAAATTTTCCCGCGCAGAAACTTCACGAAACTTGCGGATTTAAATTTGTCGGCGCGGCAGATTTGGGGCGCAACGTCCCCGGCGTCCCGCAATTTTGTTGTTACGAAAGGATTTTATGATGGATAAAGTTTTTGTCAATCTTGGCTCGTCGAGTTACGAAATTTTTATCGGTGAAAATATTTTGTCGAACGTCGGCAAATTTGTCGCGGGCAAGTTCACGAAAATTTTACTCGTCACGCAGAAAAATATTTTCGACGCGCACGGAAAATCTTTGACGGACGGGCTTGACGCGGAAAAAATTTCTTACACGGTCGCGATGATTCCGGACGGCGAAACTTCCAAAAATCTGCGCGAGGCGGAAAATCTTTACACGCGGGCGATTGAATTCGGGCTTGACCGAAAATCCGTCGTGATTGCGTTGGGCGGCGGCGTCGTCGGCGATTTGGCGGGCTTCGTTGCGGCAACTTTCCTGCGCGGCGTCGGCTTGATTCAAATTCCGACAACGTTACTTGCTCAAGTCGATTCGTCTGTCGGCGGCAAAACTGCGGTAAATCACGCGCTCGGCAAAAATTTAATCGGCGCGTTTCACCAGCCCAAAGCGGTTTTCATCGACTTGAATTGTTTGGCGACGCTGCCCGAACGCGAAATAAAATCCGGTCTCGGCGAGGTCGTCAAGTACGGCGTCATCAGCGACGAAAAATTTTTTGCTTACCTTGAAGACAAAGCCGAAAAAATTTTGCAACGTGACGCGGAAACTTTGGCGCACGTCGTCAAGCGTTCCTGCGAAATTAAAGCTGAAGTTGTCGGCGAAGACGAACGCGAATCGGGCTTGCGTCGGATTTTGAATTTCGGGCACACGTTGGCGCACGCAGTCGAAGAGCAAACCCGGTACGAAAAATTTCGGCACGGCGAGGCGGTTGCAATCGGCATGGTCGGCGCGGCGCGAATCAGTTGCGAACTCGGCAAAACTTCTGCGGCGAACGTCGAGCGGATTGAAAAACTTTTGAAACGTTTCGGCATGGTGACGACGTGCGACGGGCTTGATGCCGAAAAACTTTTCGCAGTGACGTTCCGCGACAAAAAAACCGTCGGCGGCAAAGTCAACTGGGTTTTAATGAAAAATTTCGGCGACGTGGAAATTTCCGGCGACGTGCCCGCGCAGGTTGTCAAAAAAATATTCGGAGGTTTGTGTCGTGACGAATAAAATTTCAGCGACAACATTTTATTTGCGAACGGGTAAACAGATTGGATGCAACGTCACGTTGCTTTTCGGGAGTTTGTGCGATGGAAATTAAAATTACTGACGACTTCGACTTAAAAAAAATCGTCGACAGCGGGCAATGTTTCCGCCCGAAAGAAATTCGCGACGGCTGGATTCGGTTTGTCGTCGGCGAAAATATTTTGCACATTCGCGAGCGCGAAGAAAATTTTTTCGAGGCGGATTGTTCGGCGGAAGATTGGCAGCGCGTCTGGACAAATTATTTCGATCTGCAAACGAATTACAAACAGATTCGGCGCGACGTGGAAAATTTTGCGGCGGGCAAGTCCTGCGAAAAATTTCTGCGCAGAGCAACGAATTTCGGCGCGGGCATTCGGATTTTGCGGCAAGCCCCGTTTGAAATGTTAATCAGCTACATCATCAGTCAGCGAAAAAATATCCCTTCGATTCGTTCGAGCGTCGAAAAAATTTGTGAGCGATTCGGACGACGTGTCGAAACGAATTTCGGCGCGGTGAATTTGTTCCCGACCGTCGAAGAAATTTCTTCCGCGACGCTTGACGATTTGACGGGTCTCGGTCTTGCTTACCGCAAAAATTATGTTCTGGGCGCGCTGTCGAAAGTTTCTTCGGGCGAAATTGACTTGACTACACTTGAAAATTTTTCGGACACGGAACTCGTCGACAAACTCAAAACGATTCGCGGCGTCGGCGAAAAAATTTCCAACTGCGTCGCGCTGTTCGCCTATCACCGCGTCGACCGTGCGCCCGTGGACGTGTGGATTGCGCGGGCGATTGAAAAAGATTTCTGCGGCGAAAACGTTTTCGAGACTTTCGGCAAGAACGCCGGCATTTTGCAACAGTACGTTTTTTACTTCAAGCGTTCCAAACTTTGACAACTTGAACGGCGGTTGCAAATTTTGCGCGAAGTACAATCGAATTCCCGAAAATATTTTGCGGCTCGTCGAAAATGATTTGAGGTGAAAATTTTTTGCTGAAAGAAGTTTTAATCGTCGAGGGAAAATCCGACACGGTTGCCGTCAAGCGCGCAGTCGACGCCGATTGCATTACGACGGGCGGTTTTCATTTTACGCGGCGCACGCTCCAAAACATTGCGGCGGCTTACAAACAGCGCGGAATAATTATTTTGACCGACCCCGACACGGCGGGCGAAAACATCCGAAAATTTTTGACGCAACGTTTCCCGAACGCAAAGCACGCGTACATTCCACGCGACGAAGCCACCGCAAACGACGACATCGGCGTTGAGCAGGCGTCGCCCGAAGCAATTCGCAAGGCTTTAAGCAAAGTTCGCACGCTTGAAATAAATCCCCGCGAAGAATTCACGACGGCTGAAATGGTTGCGCTCAAACTTTCGGGCGGCGCGGACAGTTCCAAACTTCGCGACAAAATCGGCGCGGCTCTCGGCATCGGCTACGGCAACGTGAAAACTTTCGTGCGGCGGCTCAACAGCTACGGCGTCACTCGCGAAGAATTTGAAACTGCGATTAAAAATTTGGAATGAGGAATTTTTATGTTCAAACTCAAAGATAAAACCGGCGTGACGATTATTCGATTCAACGAGCGCGGCGATTGGGAATTTTCAATCGACAAGAACGGCTACATTGAATTGCTCACGCAGAAAGATATTGACTTGGGCAAAGTCGACGGCGGTGTCCCGATAAAAAAATACGCGACGCAAGATCGCGCAATGGCAATCATCGAAGATATTGTGCGTGTCATTGTGAACTCGCAACGCGGCAAAGGCCCGAAATTTTACATTATGCCCGACGAGTAAACAAATTTTTTGGAGGCATTGGAAAATGTTGCACCCGCTGATAGCTGACCCGTCGGCAACGCGCCAGCAACGGCGAATGCGGCTTAAGCATTCGGTATTGCATCCAATTTGTAAAGCCGCTCAACTTTCAAATTCGTTCGCAAACCCGCAACGAAAAACTTTTGGAGGCATTGGAAAATGTTGCACCCGTTAATCGCTGACCCGTCGGCAACGCGCCACATACTGAAAAAATTTAAACTTCGTGCCGTCAAAGGTCTCGGACAAAATTTTTTAATCGACGCGCAGGTTGTCCGTCAAATCGTCGACGCGGCAGAAATTTCCGCAGGCGAAGACGTTTTGGAAATCGGCGCGGGAATTGGTTCGTTGACGCAAGGACTGCTTGAGGCGGGCGCGTTCGTCACGGCGATTGAACTGGATAAAAAATTACCCGCCGTGCTGAAAGAAACACTCGCGGGCTACGAAAATTTTCGATTGATTGAAGGCGACGTGCTGAAAATAAATTTGTCTGAACTCATGCCGAAAACGTTCAAAGTCGCGGCGAATTTGCCCTACTACATCACGACGCAAATTTTATTGGCGTTGCTGGAAAAAAATTTGCCCGCAACAAAAATCGTTACAATGGTTCAGCGCGAAGTTGCCGAACGAATGACGGCTTTGCCCGGCTCGAAAATTTACGGCGCGTTGTCGGTCGCGGTTCAGTTGCGCTCACAACCGCGAATTGCCTTCGACGTGGAGCCGAAAAGTTTTTTGCCGCCGCCGGAAGTCACAAGCTCGGTCGTGGTGTGCGACGTTCGCAAGCCGCCGTTTGAAATTCGCGACGAAGAATTTTTTACCAAAGTCGTGCGTGCGGCATTTGCTCAGCGACGAAAAACTTTGCTGAATTCGTTAATCGGCGCGGGCTTCAATCGCGAAAAAATTTTGTCGGCGTTGGAAATTTCGGGCGTCGACGCTTCACGCCGCGCTGAAACTTTAAGCCTTGAAGAATTCGCAAAACTTTCTGCGGCAATGCAAAGTTGACGCAAAAAATTTTTACCGGCTGACAAAATCTGAGGCCGTCAAGGATGACGGCCTCGCCCGCAATTGAAACAGGATGTTTCACTTGCGGGCACACGGGCTAACCGTAGCCGGCACGTTAAATTTGCGAACGAGTAGCCGCCCCGCGAGGTGCCGTTTTCTTTTGTTACTTTTCTTTTGGGCAAGCAAAAGAAAAGTAAATCAACAAATCAGAGTGGTTACCGACAACGCCTAAAAGCTTAAAGCTAAACTTTGCAGGAAAATCGCGGCGTCGATAGAATTAATCTTGCGAAAAAATTTTACGGAGGGAATAACTCAAACATGAAAGACTACAAAAGCGAATCCATCAGAAATGTTGCGTTCTGCGGGCACGGCCGCGCAGGCAAAACCACTTTGCTTGAGGCGGCACTCTTCAACAGCGGCGCAACCACACGTTTGGGCAACGTCGATTTGGGCACGAGTGTCCTTGACTTCGAGCCCGAAGAAACCAAACGCAAAATGTCAATCAGCGCGGCACTTGCGGCGGTCGAGTGGAAAAATTTCAAAATCAACGCGATTGACGTGCCCGGCTTCCCCGATTTCGTCGCGGAAATGCACGGTGCTTTGTCGGCGGCGGACGCGACTGTTATCGTCGTCAGTGCAAGCGCGGGCGTCGAAGTCGAAACCGAAAAAGCTTGGGCGTTGGCGGAAAGTTTGAACTTGCCGCGTGCGTTCTTCGTGACGAAAATGGATCGTGAACACGCCGACTTTGAAAAAGTTCTTCAGCAACTCAAAGACAAATTCGGCAGCGGCGTCGTCCCCGTTCAAATTCCCGTCGGCAAAGAAGACAGCTTCAAAGGCGTCGTTGACTTGCTGAAAGTTTTTTCAAAAGTCAAAGCTGACGATGAACAAATTGACGGCGCGGAAGTTGCTGACGAAGTCGAAAGCGCACGCCTTGACATGCTGGACATTGTCGCGGAATTCAACGACGAATTGATGATGAAATATCTTGACGGCGATATTGACGATTTGGACGAGAGCGAAATTTCCGAGGCAGTTGCAACCGGTTTCGCCGAAGCAAAAGTTTTCCCCGTGTTCGTCGGCTCCGCGCTGAAAAATGTCGGCGTGAAAAAATTCCTCAACAGCATTGTCGAATTCTTCCCCGCGCCGAGTGCGAAAACTTACAACGGCATCAACCCGAAGACGGACGAGCTTGTCGAACGCAAAATTTCCGAGCCGTTCAGCGGACAAATTTTCAAGACGA
>CAMUZL010000128.1 GCA_947165185.1 uncultured Selenomonadales bacterium | reverse complement strand
CGATTTTCACGTTAAGATTTTTCATTGTCGCCCCTCAATCGCTCTGCCAAATTTTATCGCTCAAAATGTCGATACAAGAAATTTTTCCGTCCTTCATGAAAGAACCCGTGTCCATCAGCGTGATTTTGTTCGGCAAACGAATCGGATAGTACCAATTTCGCTTGATAAACGGCGTTGGCGTGTGTCCGCAGACGACGTGCGCGCTTCCGTTGTAACCGTTATAAAATTTCTCGCGAATCCAAAGCAAAGACTCTTCGTCCTGGTCTTCAATCGATTTTTTCGGGTCTAAACCAGCGTGAACGAAAATATATTCTTCGCCGTTGACATCCATCCGATAAAAAAAAGGTCGGTCGTCAATAAATTTCAGTGCGCGTTGAAATGCCGTCGGGTCACGTTGCCGCCACGCGTCAAATTCGGCTTTAGTCTTGTCGCCGCCGTTCGGGAGCCAAATATAGCCCTCGGTGCCGCCCAAAAGGTAATAATACAGCATCATTTGCTCGTGGTTGCCGCGCAGGGCGACGACGTTGGGTTTTTCGCTCATTTCCATTGCCCAGCGGAAACAGCGCATATTTTCTTCGCCTCGGTCAATGTAATCGCCCAACAAAATCAGAAAATCTTTGCGTTCGTCGAAGTCGATTTTGTGAATCAGCGACAGCAAGCGCGAAAATTTGCCGTGAATGTCACCGATAACCAAAATCCGCCGATAATTCATCGTCTCGCCTCCTAATGTGACGCATGAAAATTTTTAGGATAATTTCTGTAACGAGCGCGATTTTCCTGCAAACTGCCAATCATTTGTTCGCAATTACGAAATCCGTATATGCGGATTTTGTAAAATGAACTTTCAAAACGTGTTTGAAATGAATTTCGATGTTCAAAATCGTTTTGAAATGAATTTCGACGTTCAAAATCGTTTTGAAATGAATTTCGACGTTCAAAATCGTTTTGAAATGAATTTCGACGCTCAAAACCGGTTTGAAATGAATTTCGACGTTCAAAACGTGTTTGAAATGAATTTCGACGTTCAAAACCGTTTCAAAGTGATTTTTGCAATAAAAAATCCCGTCCGAGCATTTCGGGCGGGAAATTTTGATTTCGACGGCTCATTTCCAGATATTTTTGCCGCCGAGGAAATTATTTTCGTCGTCCCAGTCTTCGGGCATACCTTTCGCGAAAATTACGGGCGTTTTGCTGTTTTCCTGAACGAATTTTGCAACGGAACCTAAATTTTCCTTGTCAAAACTGCCGAAACTGCGATTGCCCATGATAATTAGGTCAAAATCAGTCGACGCATTTAAAATTTCTTCCGCAGGGTCACCGATTTCGACGCGAGTTTTAACTTCAAACTCATCGGGCACGACTTGACGCAGTTCATTCAACAAATTTTGCGCCGTAGCCGTCAATTCTGACGGAATATAGCCGCTCAAGCTCACTTTTTCAAAATCCGCAACGTCATCATCGAGTTTTACGACCATCATCAGCGTTATTCGCGCTCCCCACGCTTCCGCGACCGAAATTGCCTGCAAAAGTGCTTTAAATGCCTGTCCCGACCCGTCCGTCGGCACCAAAATGTTTTTTACGATTGATTCGGGCTTAAAATCGGGCGGAGTGTCCAAATTTTCGATTGCTGACGATTTCAGCAGTTTATTTCGCTCAAAATTAAATCTCAAGCACAAAAGTACCGCAACAATCGCCACATAAACCAAAAACGCGCCGATTTCCGAGCTGATTTGCGATAAATTTGCTCCGCGCTGAATTATATCGCGTGTGAAATGAAATTCCCACGTCAGCGGGAAAATGTGCGAAAATGTGACGACCCACGGCGACAAATGCGACAGCGGAGACGTTACGCCGCCCAAAATGAAGCCGCCGGGGATAAAAAGTATCATTCTGCTCGACGCAATGCCCGGATTTGGCGCAGTCCAGCCGATAAATACGCTCAAAATGCCCAACATCACGGCAAAAACGACTTGAATCAGCAAAAAATCGATTAATCGCCCGCTGAAAACCAAATCGCCCCAAACGCGTAGAATTGCCATTCCTAAAACGAACGAAACGATCATGCAAGCCGAATACGGCAAAATTCGCCCGATTAAATCCCACGGCGTGCCGTCAATCAGCGTTTTTTCGAGCTGTTTCGTCAATTTCAGGCGCGGAACCATGCCGATTGTCGCGAAAACGAAAAACATTGCCCCGAAAAAGAACAAAAACCCCAAAGTTTGCGTGTTCGACGTGGAACCTGCGGGATTGAATAAATTTCTGTCGTTGAGCGTCAAACCGCCTGTTGACGAAGAATTTTTCATCGCGTTGTTAATCGCAACAATTTCGTTCATTGCTTCCTTGATATTCGCAGTTTGCGCGGTGTTTGAGTTGTCGTAGAAGATTCCGAGCGGAGTTTGTGTGTTCGTGTAGAAATTTTTCTCAAAATCCTGAGGAAAATATATCACGGCGTCAACTTCGTCGCGAAAAAAGAAATTTTTCGGGTCTGCGGGCGTATTTATGACGGATTTCACGCGCATATACTCCGAAGAATCGATTTGCGTCGTAATTTCGCGGCTCAAACGTGAATTATCGATGTCAATGACGATTACGGGCGCATCTTTCGCGAAATTTCCCGCCAAAAGCACGCTCAACACGACGCCGATAATGGTCGCAACGGTCAAACACACTTTTTCGTAAGGCATACCCTTGCCGCTGAACAAAAATTTGATTTCGTCCTTAAAACTGTTGAAAAAACCCATAAAATCACCTCGTGAGCTTTAAGCTTTGAGCTTTTAGCTTTTAGCCGGAAGATTTTTTGCCTAAAAGCTGAAAGCTGGCAGCTAAAAGCTAACCGTGACGGTTTGCCCCGCCAAAACGTTTTCATTCGCGTCGATGTAAATTCTGACTTGAAATGCGGATAAATCGGCTTGAGATTTCTCTCTTGACTGTTTTAAATCGGCGAAACCCGGTGCTTGCGTCAAAAGTCGAATCGTCCCGCGAATTTTTTTGTTGTCGGCGACGGTTTTGCAAAAAATTTCGTCACCTTCGCGCAGATTGACCGCTTGCTCCTCTGAAAGATAAATATCGTAATAAATTCGCCGAGTTTCGAGCAAAATGACGGGAACATTCGGCGAAACCATTTCGCCTTGTTTTTGGAGCACGGACAAAATTTTTCCGTCTTCGGGCGCGTGCAAAGTCAATCGAGACTTGGCAACTTCCAATTCTTTGAGCTGAACTTCCAAAAATCGCTTCTGTTGCGTCAAAGCGGCGATGTCGTTGCGAATATTTTCGGCTGTGGCGCGTTCCTGCTGAATCGTCGGCAAATTTAGCGAATCCGTTGCGCCCGTGTCCGAAATTCCCGCCAAAAGTCTGTCGAGCAGCTGTTGTTGCGTTTCGACGTTGGCTTTTGCGACATTTAAGGCGGTTATCGCGTCGTCGAGCATGGATTTTGCGATTGCGCCGTCTTTGAAGAGTTCGGATTTGCGTTTATAGTCGAGTTCGGCGTTTGAAAGTGTGGCTTGAGCCGCCGAAAGTGCTCCGCGTTGGCTGTCGATCTGTCTGAACGACTGTTTTTCGTCATTATCGGCGCGGAAGTGGCTTAAATTCATATTTCCCGTTGTCGATTGAATCTGCGCGTCGATTTGGGCGATTTGGGCGCGTAATTTTTCGATTGCAAGGTCTGTGTCGGTCGAATCGAGTTGCATGACGACTTGACCGGCGGAAATTTCCTGTCCTTCGCGCACATTTTCGTTGATTAAGCGTCCGCCAACCGAATCGAACGACAATTTGACTTGTTCGGCGGTTAAAATGCCGTCTTTTTTCTGTGTGGCGAGAAAAACCGCGTCATTTCCGCGATACATGAGCACGACACCGCTCACAATCAGCAAAACGATGAAAAAAATTCCTGCGCGAATTGCTTTTCGTCTTGGTTGCATAAAAATTCCTCCGTCAAAAAGATTTCCGAGACATTTTAGCAAATCGGCGGCGTTCAATGTAATAGGCAGTCGAAAATTTTCTTTCGGCAACGAAAAAAGCCCCGACACATTGTCGAGGATGATATTTTTATTCAAAACGCATTTCAAACCGAAATTTGCTTGCGAAACGACTTTAAAAGCCGAGTAAGTCTTTGACTTTGTCGCCGAAAGATTTTTCGGGCGGCGGACGATGACTTTTTGCCGAGCCGTCAAGCACGCCGTTGTTTTTGCACGCTTCGAGCCATTTGGGAAACTCATTCAACAGCCGCGAATAAAGTTCTTCGTTCGACACTGAGCGAAAATCATCCAGCGCGAAAAAATTTGCGTTGTCGACATAACGGCCGCTCATGTTGTCCAAATCTTCAAGTATGCCGTACCCGTGACCGCTCACGCCGACAAATTGCCAAAAAATCGGCAGATACGATGCCTCAATCAACAATTTTTTTATCTGTGAAGTCTTTGAAATGCCGCCGTCGGTGACGAAAACGACATACGCGGGCAATTTGCTTGTTTCGTATTCGGCGACGACTTCGCGCATGACGACGGGTTCATTGTTGCTGCCGCCGACACGCCCACGAATTTCCTTCCAATTGTCGGGCACGGCACTTTCGTAGTTGCTCATGTTCACGGACGGGCGACGTTCGCAATTATTACCGTAAAACCAAAAATCCAGTTCGCCGTCGTCGTCGAATTGAACTGCCACGGGCAAAATTTTATTTACAATCTCCTGGACGGTGCCGTTTGAATAACTTCTATTCATTGAGCCGGAAATATCCATCACGAGCGCGACGCGGGCGACAACGTCAAGCAAATTTCGTTTTTCGAGTTCGACTTTGAGCGGCTTGACGAGCGAAATTAATTTCGGGGCACCGTCGGAAATTTTCTTTTCGAGTGAAATTTTTTTCGGTGCTGGCGGATTATTCGGCGTAGAAATTTTTTCGGGCGTCTGTTCGGAAATTTCTTCGTCGTCGGTCTGTTCGCCGCCGTAAAAAGCCAAAAGCGCATCCAAACCGCCGTTGAAGCCGCGAGCCACGACATTAAAACGCCATTCGCCGTTCTTGCGATAAAATTCGAGCGACGTAATTGCTTTTTCTTGCGCGAAGTCCGAGCCGTTGAACTTTGCCGAAAGTTCGTTGCCGATTGAAATTTCGTGACGGGAAATTTCGCCCATTGTGCCCGCGCCGTCGATTGACGCGGTAAAGATGAGCTTTTGAATCGTTTGCGGCAGTTCGTTCAGCTTAATCGCAAAATTCATGCCCGAAGAAATTTCCGTGCCGACAATTTCACCGTTCGGCGAGCGCAACTGATTAAAAAAAATCATGTAACGGTCGTCGGAAAGTTTTTCGTTCGCGTCGACGCCGAAGCAACAAAAATCGTAAGTCGCCGCGCCCGAAATTTTCAGAGTGACGGTCAGCGATTTATTCACGTCGAAATATTTTCCGAGTTTGTCGCGAGTTCCGCGCTCAACAATCATAATCAACACCTCCGCGAAGTTTATAACACAAAAAATTTGATTTACAAAGCTGATTTTGCTAGACTGTGCCCGAAAATTTTTTTGGAGATGATTATTTTGCTTGATATGAAATTTGTACGCGACAATCTCGACGAAGTTCGCGCCATGTTAAAAAATCGGAACAATTCTTTGAGCCTCGACAATTTTTCGGAGCTTGAACAGCGTCGCCGCACGATTTTGAGCGAAACCGAACAGCTCAAGAGCCAACGAAACTCCACGTCGAAGAAAATCGGCGCGATGAAAAAAGCCGGCGAAGATACCGAAGCAATTTCCGCCGAAGTCCGCGAGATCGGCAAGAAAATTTCGGAACTCGATGCGGAATTGCGCACCGTCGAAGAAAATCTGCGCGATTTGTTGTTGCACATCCCGAACATGCCCGATAAATCCGTCCCGATTGGCGTCGACGACACGCAAAATCCCGAAATTCGCAAATGGGGCACGCCGCGCACGTTCGACTTTGAGCCGAAAGCGCATTGGGAAATCGGAACGGATTTAAATATTTTCGACTTCGACAGAGCCGGCAAAGTCACGGGCGCAAGATTTACTTTTTATCGCGGACTCGGTGCACGTCTCGAACGCGCCTGTATCAACTTCATGATGGATTTGCACGCGAACAAGCACGGCTATACCGAAATGCTCGCGCCGTACATTGTCAACCGCGACAGCATGATTGGCACGGGGCAGCTCCCGAAATTCGCCGAGGACATGTTCAAACTCGAAAACCTTGATTATTATCTTGTCCCGACGGCTGAAGTCCCGATGACGAATTTTCACCGCGACGAAATTTTGTCCGCAGAAACTTTGCCCGAATATTATGCGTGCTACACTGCCTGTTTTCGTGCCGAAGCGGGCGCGGCAGGTCGCGACACTCGCGGCTTAATTCGTCAGCACCAATTCAACAAAGTTGAGTTGATTAAATTCACGAAGCCCGAAGAGTCTTGGGACGAACTCGAAAGTATGGTCGACGCCGCCGAAGACGTTTTGCGCACGCTGGAAATTCCGCACCGCGTGATTTTGCTTTGCACGGGCGACATGAGCTTTACTTCCGCCAAAACTTACGACATTGAAGTTTGGATGCCCGCGCAGGG
>CAMUZL010000127.1 GCA_947165185.1 uncultured Selenomonadales bacterium | reverse complement strand
CATTTTTTGATAATTTGTTTCTGGATAATCGGCACGTCTTCGGCGGGAATTTCGACGCCCAAATCGCCGCGGGCAACCATAATTCCGTCGCTGGCCTCAATAATTTCGTCGATATTTTTGACGCCCTCAAGGTTTTCGATTTTGGAAATAATTTCCATGTGGCCGCCGTGGTCGACGATTAACTTGCGAATCTCTTGAACGTCCGCTGCGCGCTGAATAAAACTTGCCGCAACAAAATCCATGTCGTTTTGGATGCCGAAGAGAATATCTTTTTCGTCCTGTTCGCTGACGGCGGGCAGTCCGAGCGAAACACCGGGCGCGGCGACGCGTTTGCGGCTGCTCATCTTGCCGGAATTCAAAATCGTCGTGTGAATGTCCTTGTCGACAATTTCGTCAATCCGCAGTTCGACAAGTCCGTCGTTCAACAAAAGTTTGTCGCCGACTTTGACTTCGGTGTAAAGCAATTTGTGATTGACGGTGGCTTTCGTTTCGTCGCCGAGAATGTCTTCGTTGACCAAAATAAATTTGTTGCCTTCGACGAGCTGAACTGCGCCGTCTTTGAATTCGCCGAGTCGCATTTCGGGACCTTTTGTGTCGAGCACGAGCGAAATAATTACGCCGGCTTTTTTCGCCGCCGCTTTAACCGCGTCGATACGTTTTTTGTGACCTTCGTGATCGCCGTGCGAAAAGTTGAAACGTGCCGCGTTCATGCCGTTTTGGATTAAACCTTCGATGACGCCGGGGGCATCGGTTGCGGGGCCTTGCGTGCAGATAATCTTCGTTTTCTTAAGCATGAAATCAACCTCCGTGAAAATTTTTTTCATTGTAAGTTAAACGCCCGTGAAAGTAAAGCCGCTTGGTAACATTGCCGATTTAAATTCATTGCGCATAAAAAAATATCCCGCCGACCGAAGTCATTGGGATATTTTTTCAGCGTTGATTATTTTCGTCGAGTTTTTTTGGCGGATAAAAGTTGCCGGCCGCCGCCACGTTGTCGAGTTCCTCAAGCGACATCTCTTCGTTGCGCTCCTCGTTGATTGCTTGCCGGCGAAGTTTTAATTTCAACAAGAGACTGTCCTTTACTCGGCTGAACTGCGAAAAATCTACGCTTGCAAATCTTTCTTCTACTGTCATTTTGAATCGCTCCTTTGTTTTCTTTTGCTCATTATACGACACGGAAACGATTTTGTTACACGCGCCGAAAAAAATTTTTGACATTATACACGACGCGGCGGCTCACACAAAATTAATTTGAAAATTTTTTTGCTAACGCTTATTATGTCCGCGAAAACATTTGACTGGAGGTATCGACTTGAATATTTTCAAGACGTTTGTGTTGATGGCTTTGCTCACGGGTTTGTTGGTCGCGGTCGGCGGCATGATTGGCTCGTCGACGGGCGCGGCGATTATGCTTGTGATTTCGCTCGGAATTAATTTTGTGACTTACTGGTTCAGCGATTCGATTGTGCTTAAAAGTTACGACGCCCGCGAAGTTTCCCGCGAAGATTCGCCGCAACTTTATGAGATTGTCGAAAAGCTTGCCGCCAACGCGAATTTGCCAATGCCCCGCGTTTACGTGATTAACGAAAATATTCCCAACGCTTTCGCGACGGGCAGAAATCCCGATCACGCGGCGGTTGCCGTCACCACGGGCTTGATGCACGCGCTTGACTATAACGAAATTTCGGGCGTGCTCGGTCACGAATTGGCACACGTCAAACACCGCGACATTTTAATTGGTACGGTTGCGGCGGCTATGGCGGGCGTCATTTCAATGGTCGCAGATATTGTGCAGTGGGGCGCGATTTTCGGCACGCGTTCGGACGATGACGACAACGGCGGAACTCTCGGATTTTTGGCGACGGTGATTCTTGCGCCGATTGCCGCGACGCTGATTCAACTTGCGGTCTCTCGTTCGCGGGAATATGACGCGGACAAAACCGGCGGCGAAATTTGCGGCAACCCGCTGTATCTTGCCAAAGCGTTGGAAAAAATCGAACGTTACGCGCAAACTGCCGCGCCAATGTCCAAAGCGGGAACCGCCACGGCGCACATGTTTATAATCAACCCGCTTGAGCACTCCAAAAAGATGCTGAAGAATTTATTTTCGACGCACCCCGACACCGAGGACAGAATTGCTCACCTGCGCGAACAGGCTCGCGACATGCGGCTTTTGAATAACGGGCAATGAGTTTAAAAAATTTTTCGTTCTTGAGGAGGTATCGCCATGAAAAAAATTTTTGCAGCTGTCGTCACGATTTTGATTTTAACGACGGCGGTTGTTATTGCGGCTCCACCACAATTCGACACGCCTTATATCGGCAACAGTTACAGGCTCACACTCCACAAGCGCACCTGCCCGTCCGTTTGGCAAATGTGGGTAGAACATCAAGTGCCGTTTAACACTCGCGAAGAGGCGATTGCGCAGGGGTATCATCCTTGCGGCAACTGCAGACCTTGAGGAGGTTGCGCCATGAAAAAAATTTTTGCGGCGGTTGTCACGGCAATTTTCATTACGGCGACTTTCGCGACGGTGCTTGCAGCAAATTACGTCGGCAACGCGAATTCCAGAAAATTTCATTTAGCGGATTGTTCTTCGGTCGGAAAAATGAATCCGAAAAATCGCGTCGACTTCCAAACTCGCGACGAAGCAATTTCGGCGGGCTACGTTCCCTGCAAGCGTTGCAATCCGTAAACGAAAATTTTTCCCGCCTCCGCAAGAAATTTATGATAGAATTTCTGCGGAGGTGTTTTTTTTGGACGGAACGACATTCGCATATTTTTTGACGGCGTCGATTTTGTTGACGTTGGCACCCGGGCCGGACATTTTATATTTGTTGACGAAAAGTTTGGCGGACGGCGCACGGGCGGGAATAACTTTGGCGTGCGGGCTGGCGAGCGGAATAATTTTTCACACGACGCTTGTCATGGTCGGCGTGGCGGCCTTGATAAAAAATTCCCCGACGGCAATGTTGTTGCTGAAAATTTTCGGTGCGGCGTATCTTTTATATCTGGCGTTCGGCGCGTTCAAATCTGCGCGTGCGGGCAAAAAACTTTCGCTTGCAAAATCGGGCGCGAAAATTTCGGCGGCGGCACTTTATAAACGCGGCGTCTTGATGAACGTGCTTAACCCGAAAGTTTTATTATTTTTCTTGGCGTTCCTGCCGCAGTTCGTCAACCTGAACGCGGACGGCGCGAGCTTGCAAATTTTATTTTTGGGCGTGACGTTCGCCGTGCAAGCCGTGATGATTTTTTCGGCGGTGGCACTGTTCGCGGGTCGCGTGCGAAATTTAATTCTGCGCAAGAAAAATGTCGGACAAGTTTTGAATTTCGTCGAAGCGGCGGTGCTGATGTTAATCGCGGCGGGTTTGATTTTATTTTGATTGAGGTGAATTTTCATGCGGAAAAATTTTTTGATTCGAGCGTTGGCACTCGGTTTGAGTTTCGGCGCGTTGACTGCCGTGCCGAATTGTTACGCGGAAACTTTTTCGGTGAGCGAGTCGGCAACCGTCGATTTGAATTTTGACGTGTCGCAGGGCGTCGAAAAAACTTTGACTTACGACGGGCGCGCCGTGACGTTTGTCGCTTACGAAAATATTTTTTACGTCGGCAAACCCGTCAGCGACATGCAAAAGTTGAGCGTCTACATTCCCGCCGAATATCTGCGCGGCGGCACGATTAACGGCTACACGGCGAAGACTGCCCCGATTTTCATGCCGAACGGCGTCGGAGGTTACATGCCCGGAAAAATTCTTGAGCCGACCGAAAAAGATCCGATGAGCGGTCAAGCAAATGCGTCACTTGTCGCCCTGTCACGCGGACTTGTCGTCGTTGCCCCCGCCATTCGCGGCCGCACAACCGTTGTCGACGGAAATTTTGTCGGCAAAGCTCCCGCGTTGATTGTCGACTACAAAGCGGCGGTTCGTTGGCTCCGTTTCAATCGCGACAAACTTCCCGCGGGCGACGTTGAGAAAATTATTTCCAACGGAACTTCGGCGGGCGGCGCGTTGAGTGCGGCTCTCGGTTCAATGGGCAATGCTCCCGAATTTTTTCCGTACCTCGACGAAATTGGCGCGGCGCACGAACGCGACGATATTTTTGCGTCAAGCGATTACTGCCCGATAACGAATTTGGAAAATGCCGACGCCGCTTACGAATGGATTTTCGGCGACGAGACGAAATATTTCCCCGCGATGTGGCAACTGCAAGACCTTGAGGCTCGCGGTGTGAAAAAATTCGATATTGACATGCCGACCAAAATTGATGCCGATTCCGCGAACAAGCCCGTCGAAGTCAAAACCGCGTTTGAAATGACCGCCGAAGAAATTTCCGCGTCGAAAAAACTGCGCAACGTTTTTGCCGATTACGTCAACGGTTTGAATTTGCGCGACGAACACGGAAAAATTTTGACGCTCGACAAAAACGGTAACGGCTCGTTTAAAAATTTCATTGAGCAAAAATATATCGAATCCGCGCAGGACGCTTTGAATCGCGGTGAAGATCTTTCGGGCGTCGACTGGATTACAATTCGCAACGGAAAAGTTATCGCCGTCGACCTGAAAAAATATCCCGCCGTCGTCACGCGCATGAAGGCCGCGCCCGCGTTCGACAAGCTCGACTTGAGTTCGGCGGAAAATGACGAATTCGGAACTGCCGCCAATGAGCCGCGACATTTTTCAGCAACGAATATTTATTCCGAAGGCGAATTTGCCAACGACGGCTTGATTGCTTTGATGAATCCGCTGAACTTTATCGGGCGTGCGGACGTGACGACGGCGAAATATTTCCGAATTCGGCACGGTTCGGCGGACAGAGACACCGCGCTTGCAATTCCGGCGATACTTGCGCTCAAACTTCAAAACTGCGGCGCGCACGTCGACTTTTTCAGCCCGTGGGCACGCGGACACGGCGGCGATTACGACTTGCCCGAACTGTTCGATTGGATTGATGATATTTGCAAAAACGTTTGAGGTGATTGACTTGAAGAAAATTTTTTTGTTACTGTCGGTGATTTTCACGGTGATTTTGATGAGCGGTTGCGGTTCGTCGAACGACGACAAATCGGCTCCGAAAGTCGGCATGTTGACGCAACTGAATTCGACGCCCGAACAGGCGGCGAAAATTTCAAACGGTGCCGCCATAAATTTTTACGAAAATTTTAACACGATGCAGATGGCGTTGCAGTCCGAACAAATTAAGGCGGTTCGCACGTATAAAAGCGTTGCCAATTACATGACCGCGAACAATTCGGATTTAAAAATCAATGACGCGGCGACGATTCAACTTGTCGACGATTTTTGTTGCGCAATGCGTTCAGATGACGTTGACTTGAAAAATTCTTTCGACGCGGCGATTAACGAAATGAAGTCCGACGGAACTCTTGACGCGCTGATTGAAAAAAATATCCGCAACGCCGCGACGCCCGTTGCAGTTGAAATGCCGCACTTCGACGACGCGGACACGATTAAAGTTGCCGTGACGGGTGACTTGCCGCCGCTCGATTTCGTGAACGCCGACGGCACGCCCGCAGGTTTCAACACGGCTCTGCTTGCGGAAATTTCCAAACGCATCGGCAAAAATATCGAACTCGTTCAGGTCGACAGCGGAGCGCGTGCCGCCGCGCTGACTTCGGGACAAGTCGACGTAATTTTTTGGGTTGTCGTGCCGGAAGATGATTCGCGCCCGAAAAATTTCGACACGCCCGACGGAGTTTCGGTCACTTCGCCTTACTATCGCGACACGGTCGTTGACGTGAACTTGTCGGGCGTCGTGTTTGGCATGTGATTGACACAAAAAATTTTTCGAGGTGAGTAAATGACTGTTAAACTTTTAGATTCAAATACGATAAATAAAATCGCCGCCGGTGAAGTTGTCGAACGTCCCGCCTCCGTCGTTAAAGAACTCGTCGAAAATTCTATCGACGCGGGCGCAAAACGTATCGAAATCGAAATTCAAAACGGCGGCAAAGCTTTGATTCGCGTAACCGATGACGGCGCGGGCATGAGCCGCGAAGATGCCGCGCTTGCCGTCCGCCGACACGCAACCAGCAAGCTCGTCAACGCCGAAGATCTTCAGCAAATTGCGACGCTCGGTTTTCGCGGTGAAGCTTTGCCGACAATCGCCGCCGTGTCGAAATTCACATTGCAGACGCGCCGCGCAGATGACGAACTCGGCACGAAAATTACAATCGACGGCGGAAAAGTTGTCGACACGCACGAAATCGGTTGCAAAATCGGCACAAGCGTCGTCGCGGAAGATTTATTTTTCAACACGCCCGCCCGCCTGAAATTTTTAAAAGCCACGCCGACCGAAGCCAATCGGATTCACGAATTTGTTACGAAACTCGCGCTCAGTCGTCCCGAAATTTCGTTCAGATTTTTTAACGGCAACCGCGTCGCACTCGCCACGCCCGGCAACGGAAAACTTTTCGACGCGCTCACCGCGATTTACGGCACTGAATTGACCGATTCGCTGTTGACGTTCAAAATTGACGCCGACGACTTGAAACTTTCGGGTTGCGTCACGAAGCCGAACATTTTAAAAAGTTATCGCAGTTGGCAAACGTTTATCGTCAACGGGCGCGTCGTCGAGAGCCGCACAATTT
>CAMUZL010000126.1 GCA_947165185.1 uncultured Selenomonadales bacterium | reverse complement strand
TGTCGCTTTCAAATTTTGGTTTGCCGTCTTTACCAAAAATCGCTGTGCCGTAACCAGTCTGAACGCCACTGCCCTGCTGAGCAAGTGATGTGCCGCTTGTGGGCTTTATGTCGCTTTCAAATTTTGGTTTGCCGTCTTTACCAAAAATCGCTGTGCCGTAACCCGTCGCAACATTGCCCGTCGTCTCAAGTGAATTGCCGCTCTTGCTTTTAAGTGAATCGGCTTGTTTAATGGCTTCGGTGCCGCTTTTGCCTGCGTTTGCCACATCTTTAATTGTTTTATCGCCGCCGAAAATTCCCTTGAAATAGTCGCCGACCTTTTGAAAACGTTCGCCGATGTCGATATTCTTTTTTTCGGCGTTGGCGTTCGGCTTCATTAACTGTTGCTGTTGCTTGTAAAAATCCTGCGTGGCGTCCATTGTTGCCGAATATTTGAACGGGCTTGAAACTCCGAGTTTTTCGTCAATACGCTTGAAACGTTCGGTCTGTTTAATACTTGCGGCTTCCTTCTCGTCCGCCAAGCGACGGCGGGCTGAACTGTCCGATGCAAAGTGTTCAAATCCTTTCGGAACGGTAGATTCGTCTTGACGAAGTGCGCCCATTGACGCCGACGGTGTTTGAACTATTTCCGACGATTTTGGTTTTTCGTCGCTGAAATAATCTCTTCGTTCAGTCTGTGGCGGTTTGTCTTTATCGCCTTCAAGTTTCCATTCGGCAACTTTTTGACCGAGCGAATCACCAATCATGCCGCCAATCATACCGCCAATCATCATGCCGACCGGACCGCCTAAAGTTCCGATTGCCGAACCCAAAGCCGTGCCGAGAACCGAGCCTGTCGCGCCCGCGCCCGCCCGAAATTCTTCTTCGTGATTGAGCTTTTCAGTTCGTGCGACAAAAGCTTTGGCGTCGTTGACTTCGCGAATTTGTGCGTCGATTTGGGCTTGAGTGGCTCCAGATTGCCGCAAACTTTGCAGTTGATTTTCGTGATAAGCAACGGTGTCTTGAGCTTCTTGCAGACGCGCTTTTGAGTGTTCTTTGACGCTCATGACATCCATGACGCCGAAAGTAGCCGCCAAACCCGCGCCAAGCACGCCCGCCGATTTTGCACCCGCGAATCGTTCGCTGATTTTTGGAGGTGCTCCCGGCGTTGGAGGTACACTTGTTGTCGGAGGCTTGGGCGGCGTCGGAGGTGCACCCGTTGTCGGAGACTTGCCCTGTGTCGGAGGTGTGCCCGTTGTCGGAGGCTTGCCTTGTGTAGGAGATGTGCCCGTTGTCGGAGGTACGCCCTGTGTAGGAGATGTGCCCGTTGTCGGAGGCTTGCCTTGTGTTGGAGGTGCGCCCGTTGTCGGCGATGTGCCCGTTGTCGGAGGTGCGCCCGTTGTCGGAGGTGCGCCTTGTGTCGGCGGTGCGCCCAGATTTTCTTTTGACGGTTTGCCCGCTCGTTTGCCGTGAACGTTAACGACGCCCGCGTGAACAGTCATTGTACCAATACTTTGACCAGACGGAAGTCCGTAACTGGGCGTTGTCGGAGGCTTGCCCTGTGTCGGAGGTGTGCCCGTTGTCGGCGGCTTGCCTTGTGTAGGAGGTGCGCCTGTTGTCGGCGGCTTGCCCTGTGTCGGAGGTGTGCCCGTTGTCGGCGGCTTACCTTGTGTCGGCGGTGTACCCGTTGTCGGCGGCTTGCCCTGCGTTGGAGGTACGCCCGTTGTCGGCGGCTTACCTTGTGTCGGCGGTGTGCCTGTTGTCGGAGGCTTACCCTGTGTCGGAGGTGCACCGGAAGGCGGAGTACCAAAATAACTCGTGCGAAGTTCCCGAAATGAATTAACGAGCGAACGAATTTTTGAGCCGATTTTTGTCAACGCGCCCATCAAAACGCCGCCCGCAAGAATCGAACCGATACCGTCAAGTTCCATGAATTTACTGCGCAGGCGATCTACGACATCAAAAACAATCTTGCCAAAGTCGCCGATTTGAATTCCGTCCTTGAACAGGTTTTGAGCTTTTGAAATTATTTCGGTGAGCGTTTGAACGAACGAGCGCAAACCTTCAGACGCGGAACCTTCGACTAAATCTTGTTGGAATGCGTCCCACGCGCTGCCGAGTTTGGTAATGTCGCCCGCAAGGTTATCGAGCTGAATATTCGCCATGTCTTTGGCAGTGCCGTGCACGTTGTCCATTTTCTCCGCCATTGCGTCCCAGTCGCCGAGCATGACCGCAAGCAGTTTGCCCATGTGTTCGGTGCCCGCCAACATCGACGACATTTTGAGCATGTCCGCGCCGCTCATTTTGCCGCCGTTTTTCTGCGTCTGTTCGATAAACGAATCCAACTTGCGGCGAGTATCCGCGTGAATTTTTTCGCCCGAAATTGCTTCGGCGAAATTCAAAAGTTGATTCGGGTCGACGCCTTCTTTGAAACGACTGCCGAGATTGCGCATAATCGTACCGATTGAAAGCATGTCGCCTTTATCGTCCTGATAATCGACGCCCATTGCGCGAAGTGCCTGATAAGCGTTGCGGTTCATTGAGCCCATGCGGTTAAAAATCGTGTTAATGCCCGTGCCCGCCGAACTGCCTTTAATGCCGGCGTTTGCCATCAGACCTGTCATTATCATGGCATCTTCGGCAGCTTGCATTCGGGTTTGAATGTCTTTGCCGCTGTACATTGCTCCGATTGTCGGTGCTCCGTACTTGAACGCCTCGCCCATTTGCAAAATATCCGTGTTCGACGAAGCTTGAAGTTTTGCCATCATGTCGGCGTAATGTTCAACCGCGTTGACCGTGCGTCCCTGCTTGTCGACGTAAGTTTCTTCGGCTTTAAGTCCGAAACCCGTCAAGCTGTCGGTGACAATGTCGGAAGCGGATTTCAAATCGACGTTGCCCGCGCTTGCAAGATTGACCAAATGCGGCGTTGACTGCAAAATTTGCTCCGTCGACCACCCAGCGAGTGCTTGATAATACTGAGCTTGTCCGACTTGTTCACGCGTCCATGCGGTTTGAGCACCGATGTCTTTGGCTTGTTGCGTCAAAGCTTGCATTTCGAACGAATCTTTGTCGAGCTGTCGAACGGCTTGAACCTGCGACATTTGTTTTTCAAAAGCCATGTACGCTTGAACGGCGTTTGCGGCACCGAATCCGATACCCGCCGCGCCCGCAATCGGAGCGAAAGTGCCCGCGCCCATCATCAAACCTTCAGTCAAGCCCGAAAGTTTTTTCGACGCGTTGTCCTTCAAATTGACGGCGATTGTGTACGTGCGACTGACGAGTTTGGTGGCAAGCGCGTTTAAACTTTGCAACTTGTTAGACGCCGAATCGGCAATGCCGACGGCGACACGATAAGCTTTGCCGGCAAGACTTTTGAGGAGCGAATTGATGCGCCCGCCGGGTTCAGTCACGCGGTCGATAAGCGAAATTGTTGTCTGAATGCGTGTGGAGGCGAAATTTTTCATGCGGTTTGCAACGCGTTGAATCGAACGCTCCATTTCCAGAAACTTCGATTTAATTGAGCTCAAAGCCGCCGACGTTTTATCGTTGGTCTGAATAATTACTTCGATAACGCGGCTCGACATGAAAATTCACTTCCTTTGCTTCGCTTCTTCGTCTAATTCGGCGTGCACACAGGCACGAATAAAAGCCCGTTCCAGAAAATTCATTGCGGCGTACTTACGCGGCAAAATGTTATGGCGAACGAACAGCGCATAAAAAAATCGCAGTCGCCCGCCGTCTTCTATACGTTTTTTATCAATTCGTCAAGATTGTCATCCAAAAGGCTGATAGCCTCTATTGTCTCGACGATTTTGGTTTTTTCGGCAGGCGTCAAAACTTTCAGTATGACGTCGACGCCGCTTGCAACGTTAAGTTTCTCCCAAACTTCGTGATTCTGCCACAAAAATTTTTTGTCTTCGGCGACAGTGGCTTCGTAAACGATTTGCGCGGGTGTTAAACATTTAAATAACTCCAATCAAAAAAGCCCGCATGTGCGAGCCTATGTTAAAGTTTATTTATCGTCGCCATTGACGATTTTCCAGATGGTTTGCGGAGAACAGTTGAATTTGTTCGCCAAAGCCGTCAAACCAAATTCATGAGAACTTTTAATGTAAAGCCGTTTGATTTCTGCTCGAATGTCGTCGGGAATACGACGCGGATTGGGGAGTTTAGCCGTCCGTATTTTTCCGCCGGCATGTCGATATGTTTTTCCAAGTTGAATTTCGCTGATTGTTACATGGTTGACGCCGAACATTTTAGCGAGTTTTCTACACGTCAAAGCGTTGGGATTTTCGCGAATGTAGCGAACTTGTTCATTGGAAAGTCGCGCTTGATAACTGTCTTCGCCCGTCCCGTGTAAGCCTGTGTCGTAAGCGTGCTGAGTGTTTTCCGATACAGTCGCCCATTCGAGATTTTCAACGTGATTGTTTTTCGGGTTGCCGTCTTTGTGATTGGTTACGGGTTTGTTTTCAGGATTTGGAATGAACATCTGCGCAACTAAACGATGGACACGTCCATTTTTGCATTTATTTTCGCGCCACAAACCAACGTACAAGTAGCCGTCCTTATCGTGCGTCGGCTTGAGAATTCTCGGTGTCTTTTGCTTAAACGACTTGACGCGCCCGAAATTCGAGATTTGGTAATGTCCTTCGTAGCCTTCGACGTCACGCCAAATTTCCTCGGTCATAAAAAATCACTCCTTGCATTGAGTGCGGAGCGATTGTATAATCAACGTCGACAGCTCGCCCCGCGCAGATTTGGTAACGAAATCATTTTACGCAGGGAATAACGGACTGTCAATTTTTATTTCTTGAACGGAGTTGTTTTTGCATTGCGGCGACGACTGTTCCGCGTCCGAGTGTATCGTTGTTGATGTTGCCAATCAATTTGTCGCAAGTCGAATTAATACGTTCCATGACTTCAAAGCGGGTCTTCGTGCGGCGAATTTTTTTCCAGCCGTCATCCATGTTTGAATCGGGCGTGACGAGCGTGTTAATTGCAGAATCAATCCAGATCTGGTCGTTGGAATTGAGCGACAAGCACAGGCAACCTTTTTGTTCGGCGCGGATAATTTCGCCGTTCGTGAGCGGTTCAGTCAAAGTAAAGGCGTCCTGAATCGTATTATGTGTCAAGCTGGTATTCGTTTCGACACTTGCAATCATGCCGCCGATACGCGCCGCCGCCCGCCAGCCGTCGTAAACAGTGCCGTCGGTCGAAGTCCAGCCGCTCAAAACGTAAACAATTTTCTCGTCGTTGCAAGCCGCCGCGTAATTCATGCGTGCATCCAAATCTTGCGAAGAATTTCCGGCAATGCACGCGAATCCGAGATGACCCGTTTCGTAACTTTGACGCACGAAAGCCGTCAAAATGGAGTGGACGCTTGCCGAATCCGAATCCGCGACAATACAATTCCAACGGAAACGTTCCAAAACGTTTGTGCCGCGTTCGTAACTCGAATTCGTGACCGTCGGATTTGTGCCGCCCGTCAACGGAACCTGCGTTACGTCCGCCAAAGTGCCGGAATTGATTTTGCGAGCATTGAATATTTTATTCGTCGACAGCGCGTCAACCAAACTTTGAGCCTCGTCGCCGCCCAATTCAAAGTCTACCGCCGACAAAATTTCGGTGCCCGAATAAATCAAAAGTTGGCGTTTGTCGGTGATTAAATTCGTGCGAATGCTCACCGCGAACGAACGATTTCCGACGTAAGCCGCCGAAAGTTCGACAGCGTCAAGAGTTCGCGTTTCGGTTGAGGTGACGTTCCAATTAAGTTTAAATTGGTTGTCCGTCAGCTTTGAGACGCCTGCTTCGGAAATGGTTATCTGTCCTTCGCCGAGCGTTAAATCCGCCTCAATATCGACGGTGCCGCTTTTGGCGGTGAAGTTGTCTTCGTCGAAATCGGCGGGCACGCTGAAAGTTCGCACGTCTTCAGTAACGGTGCAAGTCAATTCTTTTGGCGTGACAATCTCAACTTCGGCGGGCTCAGTTTTCAAAATGAGTTTGGCAACTTCGCCGTCATCACTTCCGACACGAATAGCCCGCACGGTCGTCGCGCCGCCCAAAAGTCCTTCACGAATCGCGGCTGCGCCGTCGCCGAAAAGGTCTTCGAGTTCGTTAATCTGCGTGTAGCTTATGTCAACTTCGGTGTTGAGTGCGCCCCAGTTCGACTGAAAAAGCACAGCCAACACGCCGTTTGTCGCGCCCGCGACGGTGTTGCCGATTTTCTCGCGCCGGTAATAGACGCCCGGACGCGTCTTTTTTTCGCCGCTTAAAAAAGTTCCAGCCATTAGTTTTTCACCTCACGACTTGCGAACGCCGCGACGATTTCTTTCGCCTCGGACAGTTCAAATTTTGTGCGACCTGTTTCTTTGAGTGCCGCCTCGACCAAAACAGGATTTGCGCCGAGCTTGTCGGACGCTTTAATCAGCTCTTTTATCGTGTACATGTAGTATCCTCCCGTCGAAAGAGTTATTGACTTTCATCAGTGGATGCGAATAACGCCTGAATTTCTCTACTCCCAGCTCGAAAGTCAGCTTAAGTTGTCCCTGAATTTCCGTTGCCTCGAAATTGAGTTCCGCGCCCGTCAATCGAAGCGGCGAACCGTCTTCAAGCAAAAATGTTCCCTGCCGCAAAATCGCGA
>CAMUZL010000125.1 GCA_947165185.1 uncultured Selenomonadales bacterium | reverse complement strand
CCGCGCTCGACAACGAAACCGAAAGACAAATTCAACGCGCCATGCAAAAACTTTCGGAAAATCGCACGACGATAACCGTTGCCCACAGATTGGCGACCGTGCGCAACTCGAATCGCATTTTGGTTTTGGAACATGGCAACATTACCGAGGAAGGCACTCACGAAAATTTGATGGCACGGCGCGGAGTTTATTACACGCTGTCAACAAACGCCGCCGCATGAATCGAAGCCAAACTTTGAGGCCGTCACGGATAACAATACGTCGCCAAACTTTGAGGCCGTCACGGATGACGGCCTCCGCCCGCAATTGAAACAGGATGTTTCATTTGCGGGCTGTTTTCTTTTGGTTACTTTTCTTTTGCGCCAAAAGAAAAGTAACATTCAACAAACAGAAATTCACTAACAAATTCAATCGAAGTGACGCGCCGCAACCGTCACAACAATCCCCGCACAAGTTGCACAAAATTTTTTTGACGATATAATTGCTCAAGACGAAAGGAGGCTCCTCTTTTGAATCTTGAGCAAAATTTTTTTGAGCATAAAAATATCTTCGACGAACTCAATCCCCAACAGGCAAAAGCCGTTGCCTGTCTCGAAGGTCCGTTGCTTGTCGTGGCGGGCGCGGGCAGCGGAAAAACTCGCGTCTTGACTTACCGAATCGCAAACTTAATCGCAAACGGTGTCGCGCCGTGGAAAATTTTGGCGATAACTTTCACGAACAAGGCCGCCAACGAAATGAAATCCCGCGCAGAAAATTTAATCGGCGACGACGCCAAAGATGTTTGGTTGAGCACGTTTCACAGTTTTTGCGCACGGCTTTTGCGACGGGAAATCGCCGTCACTGAAAAATTTACATCTAACTTCGCGATTTATGACGCATCCGACTCCAAAGCTCTGCTCAAACGTTGCGTTGCCGAACTGGACTTTAACCCGGACAAACTCAACAGTTTTCAAGGCCGCATTTCCGACGCGAAAAATTCTTTGATTGACGCCGCGCACTTCAGGGAAATGGCTTTCGACAGCGGCCGCGATTTCGACCGGTTTGTCGCGCCGCTTTATGAACTGTACGAAAAAAAACTTCGCGAAAACAACGCGCTTGACTTCGACGACTTGATTTTTGTCACCGTCAAACTTTTGCGCGCTTATCCCGAAGTGCTCGAAAAATATCAGAACCGTTATCGCTACATTTTGATTGACGAGTATCAGGACACCAATGAGGCGCAATATGTTTTAACGAAACTTTTGGCGGACAAGTATCACAACATTTGCGTTGTCGGCGACGCGGATCAATCGATTTACGGCTGGCGCGGCGCGGACATGCGAAACATTTTGAACTTTGAGCGCGATTATCCCGAAGCGACGGTTATCAAGCTCGAACAAAATTATCGCTCGACGAAAAATATCTTGGACGCCTCGAACGCCGTCATTGCCAACAACGTTGAGCGCAAGGAAAAAACTCTGTGGACGGACAACGAACGCGGCGAAAAAGTTAAATTCGTCAACTGCGAAACAGACAAGACGGAAGCTCAAATCGTCGACTCGGAAATTAAACGGCTCGTCACGCAAGAAAATTTCATGTACAAAGACATTGCGATTTTGTATCGCATGAATTCCCAATCGCGCCTGTTTGAGGAAAAATTTATCCGCGACGAAATTCCTTACGTGATTATCGGCGGCCTGCGCTTTTACGACCGCAAAGAAATCAAAGATATTTTGGCGTATTTGCACGTTATCGCCAATCCGCGTGACGACGTGCATTTGTCGCGAATCGTCAACGTTCCGCGACGCGGGCTCGGCACGACAAGTTTCGATCGGTTGCGCAATTTCGCCGAACAATCGGGACTTTCGGTTATGGAAGTTGTCCGCGATAAAAATTTGTTGGAGCAACTGACTTCGATTAATTCGACTTTCCGCCAAAAAATTCAAGACTTCGCCGCGATGATTATGCTGTTCGCGGAAATGTCGAAAACCCGGTCGATTGACCAACTGATTAATCTTATACTCGACGACACGGGTTACATGCGAATGTTAAAGGAAACGCCCGAAGACACTGCCGCCGAAGCCGAATCGCGAATTGCAAACTTGGGCGAATTCATCAACGCCGCAAAAGATTTCGTCAAAAATAATCCGAATGCCCCGCTTGAAGATTTTTTGAATCACGTCGCCTTGATAACCGATTTGGACACGAAGGACACCGACGAATCACGCGTGCGCATGATGACGATTCACGCCGCCAAAGGTTTGGAATTCCCCGTCGTCTTCGTTGTGGGACTGGAGGAAGATATTTTGCCGCACGCCGCTGCGCAGATGAGCCAAATCGAACTTGAAGAGGAACGCCGCGCCTGTTACGTTGCCTTCACTCGCGCCAAAAAGAAACTTATACTCACCGCCGCAGGAAGTCGAATGATTTTCGGCAAGACAAACAAATACCGTGAAGTTTCGCGTTTCGTCGACGAAATTCCCGACAGATTTATCGTCCGCTCCGACAGAATTTATTCGCAAACTCAAACGCCTCCGCAAACTCAAACGCCCGCGCGAAAAAATTACAGCCCGCCGACTGCTTATCGTTCCGCGCAGATTAAATCTGTCTTGACGCCGCCGAAAAAAATTTCTGCGCCGATTGTCACTTGGAATGTCGGCGAACAGGTCAATCACAAAACATGGGGACTCGGAACCGTTATGGCGGTCGACGCGAAGACGATAACAATTTCGTTCGCGAATCCCGAAGTCGGTTTAAAAGTTCTCGGATTAAAAGTTGCCCCGATTAACAAAGTTTAAGGCAGGTGAACTACGTGGACATTTCACAGGTCAAAGCGGAAATTTTGCAGTTGCGCAAGGAAATTCGCCGCCACAACAAAAAATATTACGAACTCGACGCGCCCGAAATTTCCGATTACGAATACGACAAATTGATGACGCGGCTGCGCGAACTTGAGGAAACTTTTCCGGAATTCGTCACGGAAACTTCCCCGACGCAAACAGTCGGCGGCTCGGCTCGGCGCGAAGCCGGCAAGCTCGTCCCGCACGATGTGCCGATGCTTTCGTTGCAAGACGTTTTCAGCCGCGAAGACGTGGAAAATTTCATCAACGACACAATCGAAAAACTAGGCGATGTTGAATTCGTTGTCGAAGAAAAAATCGACGGCTTATCGATGGCGTTGCGTTACGTCGACGGAAAATTTACGCAGGCCGTCACTCGCGGCGACGGAATCAATCAGGGCGAAGACGTTACCGAAAATGCCCGCGTCATCGACGACGTTGTTTCGGAACTTGTCGACGCGCCGAAATACTTTGAGATTCGCGGCGAAGTTTACATGGCACGAAAAAATTTTTTGTCGACGAACGAACGGCAAGAACGTTTGGGCTTGAAAACTTTCGCCAATCCCCGAAACTGCGCGGCGGGCACTCTTCGACAGCTCGACAGCCGAATTGTCCGCGAACGAAAATTATCAATGTTCGTGTTCAATCTGCAGAAAATTGACGGCGTCGAACTTCAAAGTCACACCGAAGCTTACGACTTCATGGCGCGCAACGGAATTAAAATTATTCACGACTACGCGGTCTGCAAAACTTTCGACGAAGTTTGGCGGGCGATTGAAAATATCGGCACGCGGCGCGACAAACTTGACTACGACATTGACGGCGCGGTTATCAAGGTGAATTCCTTTGCGCAACGCGAAAAACTCGGCGCGACTTCAAAATTTCCGCGCTGGGCTGTCGCTTACAAATATCCGCCCGTCGAACGCGAAACGATTTTGCGCGAAATTGAGCTGAGCGTCGGGCGCACGGGCAGAATTACTCCGACTGCGATTTTCGACGCGGTGAACTTGAACGGCACGAAAGTTGAACGCGCAACGCTCCACAATCAAGATTTCATTGACGGGCTGGACGTTCGGATTGGCGACACGATTCGCGTTTACAAGAGCGGCGAAATTATTCCGCGAGTCAGCGGCGTCGTCAAGTCGAAGCGTCCCGAAAATTCCGCGCCGTACAAAATTCCCGACACGTGCCCCGCCTGCAGTCACAAACTCGAACGCGAAGAAGATGCCGCCGATTTTCGTTGCGTCAACCCGAATTGTCCCGCGCAGCTCGAAAATCATCTGCTGAATTTCGTCGGGCGCAACGCAATGGACATCAAAGGTCTCGGCGAAACTTCAATCCCGAAACTTATCGACGCGGGCTTTATCAAAAACGTTGCCGACATTTACAAACTGCACACGCGCCGCGACGAATTGTTGACGCAAAAAATTTTCGGGCTTGCGAAGGCTACCGACAAAATTCTTGCCGCGATTGACGGGAGCAAAAAAAATTCGCCCGCGAAACTTTTGACGGGCTTGGGAATTTTCGGCGTCGGATCTTCGGCGGCTCGCGATTTGATTCAACATTTCGGCGGCATTGACGAACTTTCAAAAGCGGCACTCGAAGAACTTCAACAGGTGCCCGACATCGGCGAAAAAACTGCGCGGCGGCTGAAAGAATTCTTCGACGACGCGGACAATCAAAAACTTTTAGAGGAGCTGAAAACCATGGATTTGACATTTGAGGCCGAACAAAAAACTTTCGACGAAACTTCGCCGATTGCGGGAAAAGTTTTCGTGCTGACCGGCAAGCTGGAAAAATACACTCGCGACGCGGCGGCGGCTCTTTTGACGGAGCGCGGCGGCATCGTGAAAAATTCCGTCACGAAAACGACGAATTATCTTATCGTCGGCGACAAGCCCGGCTCGAAACTCACCAAAGCCGAATCGCTCGGCGTTAAAATTTTGAGCGAAGACGACTTGGAAAAACTTTTGACCGAATAAAATTTTCGTCGACAAAAATTTTCGCCCCCGATACGTCGAACGGTTTTTTGTTGAGACAACATTTGAATTGCGAAGTCGTAAAACAAATTGGATGCAACGTCACGTTGCCCCCGATATGTCGGGGATTTTTTTTGCCGTGATATAATGGCGCAAAAATTTTCGGAGGTTCGTGACATGAAATTTGTCGTGGCGATTGACAGCTTTAAAGGCAGTTTGACAAGTTTGGAGGCGGGAAATTCTGCGCGTGACGGAATTTTATCTGCGTCGCCGAATTCGGACGTGAAAATTTTTCCGCTTGCTGACGGCGGCGAGGGAACTTGTCACGCGATAATTGCGGCTCTCGGCGGCGAATTGAAATCCGTCGAAGTCACCGACCCGCTCGGCAAAAAAATTTCGGCTGAATTCGGCGAAGTGCCCGAAAAAAATTTGGCGGTTATCGAAATGGCTTCCGCCGCAGGTTTGACGCTCGTGCCCGAAAAATTTCGTAACCCGCTCAACACGACAACTTTCGGCGTCGGCGAAATGATTTTGCGCGCAATTCATGACGGTTGCAGAAATTTCGTCGTCGGTATCGGCGGCAGTGCAACGAACGACTGCGGGCTCGGAATGCTCACGGCGTTGGGATTTAAATTCACGGACGCAGACGGAAACGCTTGCGGGATTTTCGGGCGCGACCTGGAAAAAATTTCCGCGATTGACGACACGAACGTTCCCGCCGAATTGCGCGATTGCAGTTTCAGAATTGCCTGCGACGTGACCAATCCGTTGACGGGCGAATTCGGTTGCTCGGCGGTTTACGCTCCGCAAAAAGGCGCGACGCCCGAAATTGTTTCGACGATGGACGCGTGGATAAAAAATTTCAGCGAAGTCAGCGCGAAATTTCTGCGGCTCGAAAAAATTTCCGTTGCGGGCGACGGTGCGGCGGGCGGTCTCGGTTTTGCGTTCAGGACTTTTCTGCGCGGCGAACTCACTGGCGGCGTTGATTTGGTTTTGGACGCGCTTGACATTGCGGAAGATTTAAAATCCGCTGATGTTTTATTCACGGGCGAAGGACGTTTGGATTTTCAAACCGCGCAGGGCAAAGCACCTTCGGGCGTCGCGAAATTGGCGAAGAAACTCAACCCGAAAATTTTAACAATCGGACTGGGCGGCAGTGTCGAAAAAATTTCCGTCGACGCGGGAATTGATTCGACGTTTGCGATTCTTCGGTCGCCCGTAACTTTGTCGCAAGCAATGCAAAAAGAAACCGCCTCGAAAAATATTTCCGAGACGGTTTCAAATATCGTCAAGTTGCTTGAAAAATTTTCTTCGCGGTGAAAAATTTGTTGTACGAAACGTTGCGGGAAATCCCAACTGTTCCCCCGCTTTTAAAGCGGGCGCCTCGAAAAACATTTCCGAGACGGTTTCAAATATCGTCAAGTTGCTTGAAAAATTTTCTTCGCGGTGAAAAATTTGTTGTACGAAACGTTGCGGGAAATCCCAACTGTTCCCCCGCTTTTAAAGCGGGCGCCTCGAAAAATATTTCCGAGACGGTCTCAAATATCGTCAAGTTGCTTGAAAAAATTTCTTCGCGGTGAAAAATTTCGTTGCGTTCGTGAACATTACGCATTTCGCATTACGAATTACGCATTGGATTTACGCGGCTTGTTTAACGCGCAGGTCGGTCACGGGGAAAGTAAAGTACGTGTCGGGATACGGCTCGTCTTTCAGCGTGAAGTGCCACCACTCCGTTTCAAGCGGCTTGAATCCGTGGCGAATCATCGCGTCGCGCAAAAATTTCCGATTCTTCAGTTGCGTTTTCGTGAGCTTGCCTTTGTAATCGGGATGCGATTCAATGCCGAACCAATCGAACGTGCCGCCCATGTCGACTTCTTTGCCGGTCT
>CAMUZL010000124.1 GCA_947165185.1 uncultured Selenomonadales bacterium | reverse complement strand
CGATTTATCTGGCAAAAATTTCCGAAACCGAACAAGTTGCGGCGTGGGCAGTCGGTCACTATACTTTTTCCGCGCACTCGAAAAATCTTTCGTTCGCGGGCTTCCACGCGCTTGTTGCCGATGAACTTGTTGAGCTGTCGACGCATTATTACTTGGACTTGTGAAAACGTTTGAACGCGGCGACAACATTTGAAAAATTTTGAGCGTGTCGCGTCAACTGTTCCGCCGCTTCTAAAGCGGCCGCTTGTTGCCGATGAACTTGTCGAACTGTCGACGCATTACTATTTGGACTTGTGAGAGATTTTGAGCGTGCTTAATGAGCAAAATAATTTTCACTACGATAAAGGAGAACTTTAAATGATTGAGCGTTACACCTTGCCCGAAATGGGAAAACTTTGGTCGCTTGAAAACGAGTGGCAAACGATTTTGGACGTGGAACTTGCCGCGTGCGACGCAATGGCCGAACTCGGCGAAATTCCCGCCGCTGCCGCCGCGAACATCCGCGCCAAAGCAAAATTCAATCTCGAACGCATTCAGGAAATCGAATCCGTCACGCACCACGACATAATTGCTTTTTTGACGTGCGTCGGCGAATACGTCGGCGAAGACTCGAAATATATTCACAAAGGTTTGACTTCCAGTGACGTGAAAGACACCGCAATTTGTTTGATGATGAAAAAATCGGCGGAAATTATTCTTGACGATTTGCGCATGTTCCGCGAAGTTTTGCGCCGCCGCGCCGTCGAATTCAAACACACGCCTTGTATCGGACGCACACACGGCATTCACGCGGAGCCGATGACTTTCGGGCTGAAACTTTTGCTTTGGAGCGCGGAAATTGAACGCGACATTGAGCGCGTTGAACATGCGAAAAAAATTGTCAGCGTCGGAAAACTTTCGGGAGCTGTTGGAACTTATTCAAACATTGACCCGCGCATCGAGGAAATTGTCTGTCGCAAACTCGACTTGACGCCCGTCAGTTTGGCGACGCAGGTAATTCAGCGCGACCGTCACGCCGAATACATGACGACTTTGGCAATCGTTGCAAGCACGCTGGAAAAAATTGCAACGGAAATTCGCAACCTGCAACGCACGGACATTCGCGAGGCGGAAGAATTCTTTTCGCCCGGACAAAAAGGCTCCTCCGCAATGCCGCACAAACGCAACCCGATTAACTGCGAACGCGTGGCGGGTATGGCTCGGCTTGTGCGCGGAAATGCCGTCGCCGCAATGGAGGACATCACGCTTTGGCACGAACGCGACATTTCGCACAGCTCCGTTGAGCGCGTCATTTTGCCCGACTCGACAATCAACGTCGACTATTGCACGCGCAAACTTACAAATATCGTCGACAAACTTCTTGTTTATCCCGAAGCAATGTTGCATAATATGAATCGCACGGGCGGGCTGATTTACAGTCAGCGGCTCATGCTTGAGATTGTCGGCAAAGGCGTCCTGCGCGAAGAGGCTTACAAGTGGGTTCAGCGCAACGCAATGAAACGTTGGCTCTACGCCGAAGATTTCAAAACGGACATCGCCAAAGACCCCGACATCACGAAATTTTTGACGCCCGAAGAAATTACCGCGTGCTTCGACTATAACTGGTTTTTGAGGCACGTCGACATGATTTTTAATCGTTTCGGGCTTTGAGCTTTAAGCTTTGAGCTTTAAGCTTTGAGGTGTGTCGATAATTTTCCTTAAAGCTTAAAGCTTATAACCTTAAAGCTAACAACTTTAAGCTTTGAGGTGTGTCGATAATTTTCCTTAAAGCTTAAAGCTTATAACCTTAAAGCTAACAACTTTAAGCTTTGAGAATTTTTGAGGAGGTTTTTACATGATTAAAGGCAATCAACTCTACGAGGGCAAAGCGAAAATCGTTTACGAAACCGACAACCCCAATGAATTGCTCGTTTTCTTCAAGGACGACGCAACCGCGGGCAACGGCGCGAAACACGGCACGATTGAAGGCAAAGGCGTCATCAACAACAAAATCAGCACGTTCTTTTTCAAACAGCTCAAAGATCGCGGCGTCAAAAGTCATTTTATCGAAACCGTCAGCGCACGCGAAATGCTCGTCAAAAAACTCGACATGATTAAGCTTGAAATTATCGTGCGCAATGTCGTTGCCGGCTCTCTCGTCAAACGCCTCGGACTTCCCGAAGGCACGCCGCTTGCCGTCCCCGTCATCGAATACGATTACAAGAGCGACGAACTCGGCGACCCCATGCTCAACCGCTGGCACATTATGGCGTTGAATTTGGCGACCATTGACGAAATGAATCAGATTGAACATATGTCGCTTGCCGCAAACGCCATCATGCGCGAAATTCTCAAAGCGAAAAATGTCGACCTGATTGACTTCAAACTTGAATTCGGACGCTTTGACGGCGAAGTTCTTTTGGCGGACGAAATTTCTCCCGACAACTGCCGCTTCTGGGATGCCGAAACGCACGAAAAACTTGATAAAGATCGTTTCCGTCAAGATTTGGGCGGCGTCGAGGAAGCTTATCAAGAAATTCTCAATCGCCTGACAATGTGAGGAGATATTCACATGCCGAAAAAATTTTTCTTTGTTGCGGTTGTCGCCTTGACGATTTTTTTTGCGCCCGCGCAGGTTGTAGCGGAAGAAATTTTTGTCGGCACTTCTCCCACGACGGATCATAAATGTTACGTCTTGACCGAAACCGTCAGCCGTAAAACCGAGGCGCGCACGGTTATCATTGCCGTCACGCTCAAAACCGTCAGCCCCGCCGGCAACGTTTACTATATTGATTATAAATTTTTTGCGCCGGACGGTGACTTTGATAACGTGCGGTTCAGCAACTCCGAAGGTTTTACGGGACAGGCGAACGCGCAGGACACGCCGATTGAGTGGGCAACCTACCTTACAATCAGACACTACTGAAAAATTTTTCGGGGGCGAGGTTTGTTCCTTGTCCCCGAATTTTTTTGCGAGGTGAAAAATTTTCTATGGCGAAAAAAAGTTTGCACGTCATCTATCGCATTTCCGACAAAGGCAACTCAAAAAACAAACTTGCCAACGCGAGTAAATTGGATTGTTTGACAAACGCCGTTCAAGAATTCGGCGCGGACAATTTTCACGTGATAGCCGACAACTGTGCGCCCGCAACGCTTGACGTTTTGAAGTCTGCCGGCTTGAATTTTGAAGTTACGGCGAACGGCAACGCGGGAACTTGTCGATATATTTTCGAGGAAGTCATTGACCGTTACGCGCCCGAAGATTTTTTGTACCTGCTGGAGGATGATTATCTGCATTTGCCGGGCAGTCGACAAGCTTTGCTGGAAGGTTTGGAAATTGCCGATTATGTCACGCTTTACGATCACCCCGATATGTACCATCCCGACGGCAAAGGCATGAATCCATTTGTGCACGACGAATTTCCAAAATGCTCAATTTATCTCACGGCAAGTACGCATTGGCGCAGTACCGTTTCCACGACGATGACTTTCGCCGCGCAGGTTAAAACTTTGCTTGAAGATCGCGAGATTTGGAAACTTTTTTCTAAGGGGACGACTCCGCATGATTTTTTTTCGTTCGTCATGTTAACCGGACAAGACGACATGAGCGAAGCGCGGCGCGTTGCCAAACGCGGCGAGATACCTTTAGCGCGAATCATTGCCGAAAATTTTTTCCTTGAGCGCAGGAAACGACTTTTGATTTCGCCGATGCCGTCTTTTGCCACGCACACTGAAACAGAATTTTTGGCACCGCTGATTGATTGGACGAAAGTTTAAAAATTTTGCGAGGTGAGTTCTTGAAAGTCTACGACTGCTTTACGTTCTACAACGAATTTGAGCTTTTGGAATTGCGTTTGAAAACTCTTTGGGACATGGTGGATTATTTCGTTATCGTCGAGGCGGACAGGACGCACACCAACAAGCCGAAGCCGTTTTACTTTTGGGAGCGGCAAGACGAGTTCAAAAAATTTTTCCCGAAGATAAGACATCTGCCCGTCGAAATGAACGTCCCTTACAAAGGCGTCGGCGATTGGTCAATCGAAAATGCACAGCGCGATGCGATAATTTACGGGCTTGAAGACGCCGCGCCCGACGATTTGATTTTTATCAGCGACCTTGACGAAATTCCCGCGCCCGACATAATTCAACGACTGAACGCGAACGAAGAGTTATTTTTTATCTTTACAATCAAGCCGCCGTTTGCGGACACTGAGACGAATTATCTCATGAAAATTCTTGTGCCGGCGCATGAATATCTTGAAAAAAGTTTTGTGGCTTTGGCGCAAAATTACCATTGCTACCATTTCGACTGCATAAGCAGTGAGCCGTGGTTCGGCACAATCTTGACCAAACGAAAAAATCTGACGTCACCGCAAGTGCTCAGAAATGCTCGCAATGATATCCCGTTTATTTTGAACGGCGGTTGGCATTTTTCGTACATGGGCGGCACGGAGCGTGTGATTGAAAAAATGACTTCGATTGTGGACGGCAATAAACTTGTCGTTCAATCGGGCGGCAAGTTAATCGACAGGCGACACGTCGAAGAAGCCATTGCGAACGGCATGGACATTTACGCCAGGAAGGAAGATTATACCGGGAAATTTCTTTCCAACGACGTAAAAAATATCAAGCTGCCTGGCTTGAATGAGTTCTTGAGAAAATATCCGCATTTCCTGCGTGAACCGGAAAAATATTTTATCGATTGATTGTCGATAGAAATTTTTAACAAACGAGTTTGGGTAACGGACACGAATGTTGCCGAGCGGCAACCCGACGCAGCGTTGCCCCGCCGATTGACCGGACGAAAATTTAAAATTTTTACGAGGTGAGTTCGTGAAAGTTTATGACTGCTTTACGTTCTACAACGAATTTGAGCTTTTGGAATTGCGTTTGAAGTCTCTTTGGAACATGGTTGATTATTTCGTTATCGTCGAGGCAGACAGGACGCACACCAACAAGCCGAAGCCGTTTTACTTTTGGGAGCGGCAAGACGAGTTCAAAAAATTTTTCCCGAAGATAAGACATCTGCCCGTCGAAATGAACGTCCCTTACAAAGGCGTCGGCGATTGGTCAATCGAAAATGCACAGCGCGATGCGATAATTTACGGGCTTGAAGACGCCGCGCCCGACGATTTGATTTTTATCAGCGACCTTGACGAAATTCCCGCGCCCGACATAATTCAACGACTGAACGCGAACGAAGAATTATTTTTTAATTTTGTAGTCGAGCCGCCTTTGATAAAAACCAACGCGATTTTTCCCGCAAAAATTCTTGTGTCCGCGTCCGAATATCTTGAAAAAAGTTTCGTGGCTTTGGCGCAAAATTTCCATCAATATTATTTTGACCGAATGAGTTGCGAACCGTGGTTTGGCACTGTTTTGACCAAACGAAAAAATTTGACAACGCCGCAAAAACTTCGAGATGCGCGTTGGACTGTCCCGTTTATTCTGAACGGCGGCCGGCATTTTTCGTACATGGGCGGCACGGAACGTGTGATAAACAAGATGATTTCGATTGTGGACGGAAACGAATTTGTCGTTCAATCGGGCGGCAAGTTAATCGACAGGCGGCACGTCGAAGAATCAATGGCGAACGGCACGGATGTTTACAGTCGGAAAGAAGATCCGTACGAAAAATTTTTTCCTTTCGACGCGAAAAAAATCCGCTTGCCCGGTCTGAACGAGTTCTTGAAAAAATATCCGCACTTTTTGCGGGAGCCGGAAAAATATTTTGCGAACTGATTGGAGCTGATAATTTTGAGCAAACGAGTTTTGGTGACGGGCGGCGCGGGATTTTTGGGCTCGCACCTTTGCGACAGATTAATCGCCGACGGGCACGAAGTCATCTGCCTGGACAATTTTTTCACGGGCAAGAAAAAAAATATCGCGCACCTGTTGAGCAACCCGAATTTTGAATTGATGCGTCACGACGTTGTTCAGCCGATTTACGCGGAGATTGATTGGATTTTCAATTTGGCGTGTCCCGCAAGCCCCGTACACTATCAGCGCGACCCCGTCCGCACGATTAAAACAAACGTCATGGGCGCGTTAAATTCTCTCGGTTGCGCGAAACAAAATCAAGCACGCGTCCTGCAGGCGTCAACGTCCGAAGTTTACGGCGACCCGAAAGTTCACCCGCAACCCGAAAGTTATCGCGGCGCAGTAAATCCGATTGGGATTCGTGCCTGCTACGACGAGGGCAAGCGCACCGCCGAAACTTTGTTTTTCGACTATCACCGTCAACACGGGCTTGACATTCGCGTCGTGCGGATTTTCAACACCTACGGCCCGCGCATGACCGCAAACGACGGGCGTGTCGTCTCGAATTTCATTGTGCAGGCGTTGACGGGCGAAGACATTACGATTTACGGCGACGGCACCCAGACGCGCAGTTTCTGTTACGTCGACGATTTGATTGACGGCATTGTTCGCATGATGAACGTTGAAAATTTCATCGGCCCCGTGAATTTGGGCAACCCCGGCGAATTCACAATGCTGGAGCTTGCGGAACTGGTTTTGAAATTGACGGGCAGTAAATCCAAAATTGTTTATCGCCCCTTGCCTTCGGACGACCCGACGCAGCGTTGTCCCGTGATTGATTTGGCGAAAGAAAAACTCGGCTGGCAACCGAAAATCAAACTCGAAGACGGGCTCAAGCTCACAATCGATTACTTCAAGGAGAATTTTTGATGGAGCAACTGACTTACAAAGATTCGGGCGTGGACAT
>CAMUZL010000123.1 GCA_947165185.1 uncultured Selenomonadales bacterium | reverse complement strand
CCGTCATGATTTTCGAGTTCGATTGGAAACCGCGTTGCGTGACAATCATATCGGCAAATTCGTTCGCCAAATCGACGTTCGACATTTCCAGCGCGGACGGAGTAATCGTAACGCCGAGCGCATCGACCGTCTTGATGTTCGCGGCACCGGAGTTGTTCGACTCTTGATAAGTGCTTGTGCCGACTTTCGTCAAGCCGCTGAAATTGACGAACTGCGCGACTGCGATTTGAGCTTCGTCCTGAATGACGCCGTTGGTGTAAGAACCTTTGATAACGCCACTGGTGTCGATTGAAATGCTCTGCAAAATACCGTAAGCGTTGCCGTCGGTCGTGGGATAAGCCGAAGTGTTGCCCGTGTATTGCGTCAAGCCGCTGAAGTTGACGCTGACTTGTTGAGGAGTCGTCGCGCCGATACCGTTTGCCGCAGTAAAGTCCAATGTGGTGGTTGCCGCTTCGGTCACGTTCGTATTCGCGTTGCCGTTGTCGGCCACTTTCAAGGAACCGTCCGAGTTGAAATAAATACTTTTGCAGTATTGGCCGTTGGTGTCGGTGGAACCCGTGGTGTTTGCGGGAATTGATACACCTGAACCCAAGGTGTCGATGTAAACGGTTTGCGGCGGGGCAGTTATCGCGGCAATGTCGGCGGCACTCATGTCGGTGCCGTCGGCGTTTTTGCCTGTGGGCGAAAGGTACATGCGCCATTCGTTGTCGGTTGCGTCCTTTTTTCTGTCCAAAAGAAGCGTAACGGAGTGCGTGCCGCCTTCTGCGTCATAGACGTTGGCAACGGTAGTGACGGGGATGCTGTAGCCGACTTCGTAATAACCGCTGGTCACGCGTCTGGTCGTGCCGTCCGATAAAGTCAGCGTGGCCATTATGTTTGTGTTTCCGTCGATGTAAACGCCGTTCGTGGCATTGGTTGCACTGCCGCCGCGAGGAATATAAGAAATGCTCGTGATAATTAAATCGCTTGCATTAAGGTTGCCGGTGTAGTCAATATTGCTCGTGGCGTTGGCGGGCATGGTTTTGCCTGCGCGAACGTTGATGTCTTCGGTCAGTGCGTTGGTGGTGATTGTGCCGTCAATGCCGTTCCAACCTTGAACTTTGTAACCGCTGCCGGGCAAGACGTAATTGCCTTCCGCGTCGAATTCAAATGCGCCGTCGCGAGTGTAGACAGTTTGTCCGCCGTTTTGCAAAACGAACAGCGCGTTGCCCGAAAGTGCCACGTCGGTATTTTTGCCCGTCGCTTGCGGCGAGCCGTCTGCCGTCAAAAGATCTATGCTTGCAACCGCAACGCCGAGACCGATTTGGCGCGGGCTGACACCGCCGCGATTGTCCGACGGAGCCGAAGCCCCGACTTGCGTTTGACTGAGCACGTCAGCAAAAGTCGTGCGGCTGGATTTAAAGCCGACGGTGTTAATGTTTGCAATGTTGTTGCCGATAACGTCCATGCGTGTTTGGTGAACTTTTATACCTGAAACGCCGGCGTACAGGGAACGCATCATGATAAATCACTTCTCCTTTATAAATTCGGCGCGTCACTTGTGACTTGCCGCGGGTCGGATTTATTTGACGTTCCTTGTCTGCAGTGTTTCCTTAGAGTCTGACCCGATTGCTTTAAAAATTTTCGTTTACTATATCGGCGATTGTTGACGGCGACTTAAATAAAGTTTTGAACGCGTTAATTTTATCCAAACTCGTCAATGCGATTTTTGAGCGTGTGGCGTTGAAAATTTTCAATAATCAAAGTCAAGCACGCGGGAAAAATTTTTGGCGCGCTCACGGAGAAAATTTTTCGCCGAATCGTGCACGACAACTTGATTGATAAAATCCGTCAAATATTCGTCGAAAATTCCTTCGCGTTCACACAGCTCCATCAGCCGCAAAAAATTTTCTTCGGCGTCAATGTCGTATTCGATTCGGTGAAGCAGACGCGACAATTCGGCGCGAATTTCGTCCGTGAAAAGTTCTTTCAGCGCGGCAACTTCGGCGGTACATTTGCGCGCTTTGATCAGCCAAAAATTTTCGTCGGGCAGAAAACGAATTTCTTTGTAAATCGCGTCGTCCAAAAGTTTAACGACTCGCGCTTTCGTCCACGTTGATTCCGTGAATCTTGTCAGCAACGCGCCCGAATCCGTCAGCAAATGATTCAACGCCAAAAGTGTCGGATAAAGCGTGTCGCCCGCAGATAAAATTTCTTGCGCGATTATCAGTTCAAAAATTTTCGGCGCGGTCGGCAATTCCCCGTGCAAATAATTTCCGACAAGCAAATCTGCGCGGAATTCGTCGCAAATTTTTTCGAGTTCGGGCGTGCGTTTCGTCGTCATGAAGGCAATTCGCGCCGCAGGTAAAATTTTTCGTAACTCGTCCAAAAGTTCTGGCGAATCAATCACCAAAACATTCACGGGCAAAAAATTCGGCGGGACAAATTTTAAAATTCCGTGTCGTTCCTCGGTGAACATTTCAGTAACCCCAACTGAAGACGAAGTCCAGAGGAATGATCAACCCGTCGACAATGGAAACGGGAATTTCATTTTTGACGGTCGCCCGCTCTTCGTCGTCGAGTAACGCCAAATTTTTTTCGTCGAGCAAAATATAAACGTCGTCGAGAAAATATTTGCCGTCGCGCAAAAGATAAACCGTGACGCTTTTGTCCCACGGATTGACAATCCAGTATTCGCGCACGCCTTGAACTTCGTAAATGTCTTTTTTGACGGTGAGATCGTTTTTGCGCGTGGAATACGACAGCACTTCGACGACCATATCGGGCGCGCCGTGAATAGCTTTGCGGTTCGCAAGAATCTGTTCATTCGACTTGAGGACGACGCACAAATCGGGTTTGTAAAGATTGTCTTCGGACAAATGAACGTCAACGTTATCGTGATAAACGTAGCCGTTCTTGTGCGTCAAGAAGTAGTTGACGAACAGAAAATGAATTCGTCCGATGATGTCGCTGTGGTCGAGTGTCGGTGCAGGTGCCATAATTTTTTCGCCTCCGATAATTTCATAGGACGGGTAAAGCAGTCGCTCGTTGATAATCTCGGTCGCCATTTTAAATCACCTCCGAAAGTTTCAGTAGCCCCACTTGAAAATAAACGCCAGCGGAATTGTCAGCCCGTCAAGAATGGCAACGGTCACCTCGGTTTTGACTTCGGCTTTTTCGGCGTCGTTAAGCAACGCCAAATCCGCTTCATCGAACAAGGCATAAACGTCGTCGAGAAAATATTTCCCGTCGCGCAAAAGATAAACCGTGACGCTTTTGTCCCACGGATTGATAATCCAGTACTCACGCACGCCGTTTGCCTCGTAAACGTCTTTTTTAACGGACAGATCCTTTTTGAGCGTGGATTTCGACAGCACTTCGACAACCATATCGGGCGAGCCGTAAATGTCGCCGCGCCAGTTGACGATTTGTTCGTTAGACTTGAGGACAACGCTGAAATCGGGTTTGAACAAGGTTCCGTCGGGAAAATGCACGTCGACGCTGTCGGTAAAGCAATAGCCGCTGTCGTTCGCGTCGAGATAAGTCCCGATAAACATATAAAGTCTGCCGCCAATCACGTTGTGTGTGGCGTTTGCCGCAGGTGCCATAATTTTTTCGCCTCCAATAATTTCATAGGACGGATAAAGCAGTCGTTCGTTGATAATTTCGGTCGCCATTTAAATCGCCTCCAAAATTTTTGCGTAGAAGTCATTGACGAAAGCAACGTGACGTTGCATCCAGTTTGATTAAATATCATCGCCATCCAAAATAATTTTCGCAATCTCACCGTAAAAATCTTCGACAAAAGTTTTTGTGTCGGTGAGCGCGTCGACGGAAATTTTTTCCCGCAAGTCGGCAAGTTTCGCCCGATTCGTCGCAAGTTCAATCGCCGTCGCAATAAAAATTTCTTCGTCGCGAACAATCAGCTCGTCCACACCCGCAATGTGCAAAATGTCCGCGCCCGTCCGTGAACTCGGCAAACTTCCGCGCAGATTCAGCACGGGAACATTCATGTACAACGCCAAAGCCGTCATCATGCCGCCGGGATAGGGGAACGCGTCCAAAATCAAATCAATTTCGCTGTAGTCGGTGAAAAAATTATCCGTCCCGCGACGAACCTGCGCCCGATCAATGCCGAAAGTTTTCAATCGTTCGGACAGCGCACGTTGACGACTTGCAAGCGGCGTGGTGTCTCGGAAAATAATCTGCGCGTCGGGCAACGCGTCCAAAATTTTTTTCACGGCGGCAAGATACTCGTCGTTGAGCTTCATGAAGTTGTTCAGGCACCCGAAAGTGAAATTTTTGTGCGGAAACGGGCGGCGTTGACTTCGTTCGCGAATCATGCGGTCATTCGGTCGAAATGCGAAACTTTTTTCAAGCGACAAAATTTTTTCGGTGAAGTTTGCGCCCGTCGTCAAAAATTCGTCACCGACAAAGTAATCAATCGCGTCCAAGCCCGTCGAATCAAAATAGCCGATGCCCGTAACTTGCACGCGACACGGTTTGTAAGCCGCAATTTGCAACGTGGAGCCGCCCTCGGTGTGTCCGCCCAAGTCGAACAAAATATTTGTGCCCGCGTCACGAATTTTAATCGCCGACTCCTCGAAACTCGTTTCCGAAATGTCAAAGTAGCCGTCGACGTTGCGGCGAATTTTTTTCGTGAAAAAATCTTCATCACTCGACAAACTCCACGCCGTCACGGAAAATTTTTCGCGGTCAAAGTCCGTCAACAAACTTTCGTAGAATCTTGCCGCCGATGAATCCAAAAAATGCGGCGCAATGAACGCCACGGAAATTTTTTCGGCGTGACGTGTCGTCGGCTCAAGCGGCTCAACGTCACGGTACAGCGAATTGTAAATTTCAAGCTCGTTCGACAAAGTTTCGGCCGTGAGTTGCGGCAGATAATGCAACGCGAACAAATAATTTGAAAAATGTCCCCGCTGACTTCGCAAAAATTTATCCGTGCGCGCCGCGTTGAAATATGCCTGCGCCGAACCTTCGGGATTCGCCAAATCGTGAAATGTCGCGCCAATCAGCTCGTGAATTCGCCACTCGTCCGCCTCGTCGACAGTCGGCAAAAGATTTTTCAGCCGTTCAAGTACCTCAAGCGGTCGTCCGTCGTCCAAAAGTTTTTTCGCAGTGTTCAAGTCGTCGCCTCCCAAATTTTTTCGCGTCAAAGAATTTTTTCGTGATTCTATCGACAAAATTTATCGCCGTCAACAAAATCGTCCGCGTGTCACTGTTAAATTTAATTGGGCGACAACGTGACGTTGTATCCGGTTGGATTAGTCGTCAAAATTTTTCGGGCTGTCGCGTAGACTATAACCTTGCCAAATTTAATTGCGCGGGAACTTTCTTCGATAAACTTTTGAGAGAGGTGAGGCGAAACATGGCAAACGCTACAAATTTGATGTCGATAGCACCGAATCAACCGGCGGCGTCGGCGCGCACAACCGCCACGACGCGAGTCAACAGAACTGCGGCACGGGCAGGCAAAAAAACTTTCAGCGCGACGCTCGACAAAATAAATGCCAAAATCGACGAGTTAAAACAGAACGTTCAGGATTTGCAGGACGTGACAAAAAAACTCGCGCAGGTTGAATCGGAAGCCGAAAAAATCGACGCGGCAACGACGACATCAGCTCAAGGAACGAGTGACAAAGCGCAGGACGCGCCTCAACAGGAAGAAACTTCGGCGGAAACTCAAACCGTCGACAAAACGCAGGATGCAAAAACTTCGCCCGAAAATGTCGACAAACCAAAAACTTCGGGCACGAATAAATCTTCGGTCGCGAATCGGGTCATCAAAAACATTGCCGACGCAACGGAAAAAATTTCGGATGCAATGCAAACCATTTCGGACGTTGTGCAGAAAATTTCTGACGACGCGACGCAAGCCGAATCAATTCCGCCGACGAATAATTTCGCGGTCGACAACACGGTTTATTTTTTTGGCGCGAACACGGAAACGCTCCTCGTGACGAAAACCACGGTGACAACGTTCGCGACGGACACGGCACCGAAAATTGACGGCGTGCAGAGACTTTCGGGCGCGCAAAATTTAATGACGCTCTTGCCGCAATCGGACAACAACGCGCAATCGATGCTGAACTTTTTGGGCGGTAAATTTTGGCGGCAACCCGTCAACGTTTCATTCGACGAAAAAATTCCGACAACGCAGCCGTCTTTGCAAGCGCAACCCGTGAATTTCACGTCTGAAGAAATTCCGACAGCACAACCGAGTTTGCAAGCACAACCCGTGAATTTTACAGGCGACGAAATTCCGACAACACAACCGACATTGCAAGCGCAACCCGTGAATTTTACAGGCGACGAAATTCCGACAGCACAGCCGAGTTTGCAAGCGCAACCCGTAAATTTTACAGGCGACGAAATTCCGACAACACAACCGACATTGCAAGCGCAACCCGTGAATTTTACAGGCGACGAAATTCCGACAGCACAACCGAGTTTGCAAGCCCAACCCGTCGAAGTGACACGCGAAGAAATTCCGACAGCACAATCGAGTTTACAAGCGCAACCCGTTGAAGTGACACGCGAAGAAATTCCGACGGCACAACCGACTTTGCAGGCACAGCCCGTTGAAATGACACGCGAAGAAATTCCGACAACGCAACCCAGTTTGCAAGCTCAGCCCGTCAACGTGACAGTCGACGAAGAAATTCCGACAACGCAACCCAGTTTGCAAGCTCAGCCCGTCAACGTGACA
>CAMUZL010000122.1 GCA_947165185.1 uncultured Selenomonadales bacterium | reverse complement strand
CCGTCCAAGTTCGTGAAGAAAATTTCCGTCGTGTAAGAAAAGTTCGGGTACAAAATTTCAAGCCGCGCAAAATTACCCGGCGCAAGCAACATCAACGCGCAACCGACGATTGTCGCCGCGAAGCCCGTCAACATCCACGTGCGGAAAATTCCCTGCGCTTTGCTCCGCTGAATCAAAAACGCCGTCAAGCAAATTGTCGCCAACGCGCCCGCCTCGTTCGAGCAACCCGCCAACAGTCCCAGCAAAAACATCAGCGCGATTTTCAGCGGCGAAGAACCCGCGTCGTGTGAGCGCAGTGCTTTGACGTAAGGCGTCAAGAACAGCAGTTGAAAAAAAGACATCCATAAATAATTACATGAGCCGGTCAACCAAAGCGTACTCCGCACGAATTCCGCCGCGAGTATAAACATGCTGAAGAATATCCATACCAGAGCCGCCCTCGACATCTTTAACCACGTGTTTGCTAAATTTATTACAACCGTGATTAACAAAATGAAAACGATTGTGTTGGCAATGTCGAATGACGGCTTACCCAACCAAACAAAAAGTTGCGCAAGACCGCCCGCGAAAATTTTTCCGCCCCACGTGAACCAATACGACGCCATCGAATCAAAAATATCCGACAACGAAGAAACGCGCTCGCGGTATTCGATTTCGGGTGAACCGACTTGCATGCCTTGCAAATTTCCGCCGTGTTCGCCGTCCCAAACGAAAGCAAAAGCAAAATCGTCGTGGCTGAGCGGCAAAAACATAGTGCGCAGGAAAAAATATCCCGCGAAGGACGCGAACAAAATAAAAGTTCGTGACGAGTTGAGCGTTCGGCTGAGGTGTTGCATCAAGTTCAAAATAAATTCACTCCTTCAAGCAAGCAATTCGACTGCGCGGGCAAGCGTGGCACCGATATTGTCGCGGATGACAAGTTGCGCGTCTGCGTCGGCACGGGTGGCGGTTTTATTTATCAAAATCAAATTGTCGCCGCGAAAATAATCAATCAGCCCCGCCGCAGGATAAACAATCAAACTCGTTCCGCCGACAATCAGCGTATCCGCTTCGGAAATTGCGCGGATTGAATTTCTGATAACTTCGTCGTCGAGCTGTTCGCCGTACAAAACGACATCGGGCTTGACGATACCGCCGCAACGTTCGCAATGCGGCACGGGAACATTTTCCATAACGAAATCAATTCCGTAACGTTCGCCGCATTTGACGCATGACGCCCGCCGAATCGAGCCGTGCAATTCGTAAACTGTTTGCGAGCCGGCCTGTTGATGGAGTCCGTCAATATTTTGCGTGACGACGGCTTTCAAAATTCCGCGCCGTTCCAGTTCCGCAAGCGCAATGTGCCCCGCGTTCGGCTTCGCGTCCAAATAAACGAATCGCGTCCGATAAAAATCGAAAAAATCTTCGGGGTGACGCAGAAAAAAATTATACGACGCCATTTCTTCCGGCGAAAAAGTTTTGTGGAGTTTCTGATTATAAATACCTGACGCGCTTCGGAAATCGGGAATACCCGACTCAGTGGACATACCCGCGCCGCCGAAAAATACCGCGCTTGAACCGGTCGACAAAATTTCGCTGAGTTTTTCTATGTCCGTCATGTTGCTCGCCTCCAAAAAATTTTTACACGCGGCGATAAAGTTGCTCGCCTCCGTAAATTTTAATCAACGCAAAAGCGAATAGATAACCGCCAACGCAATGCCGATTGTCGAAATGTTTGCGATTTGCCCGTGGTTGCTTGAAGTGTTCATGTCGCGGCGCAAAGCGTCAATTTTCTCGGCGAGTTTGTCGATGCGTGCGTCAATTTTGTCCATGCGGGCGTCCACTTTATCAATGCGAGCGTGAAGTTCGCGGCGCGTGGTATCCAATCGATCTTCCAATTTGTCCATTCGCGTTTCAAGTCTGTCCATGCGGTTGCCCAAATCTTTAACTTGCGCGTAAATCAAATCGTTGACGGTGATTTTGACTTCCTGAACTTCTTGTTGAGCCATTGAAAATCCCTCCTTCGTCATCTCGGAAATTTTATCACGCGGCGATAAAGTTGCTCGCCTCCGTGATTCAATGCGTAAAAACAAAATAAACAACCGCAAGAGCTATGCCGACGACGCTTGTTGTCATGATTTGCGTATGACGCGACGACGAACGCATTTCGTTTTCAAGGTGATTCATTCGATTGTTGAGCTCGTCGCGAGTCTCCTTGATTTCGGAACGTGCTGCCGCGACTTCCGTGCGCATTTGTCGAATTTCCGACAGAATCACATCGTTAATCGTCCATTGCTCGACGGGTTTTGTTTTGGTGTTCATGAAAATTCCTCCTTTGACAAGTTGCGCCGAAGGATTTACAATTTCTTCGGCTTTATGGTCTTAAACGGGTCGCGGGCTTTGATGAGTTTGAGCGGCTCGTTTTCGTTTGCGATTTTATCAAGGGAAATTTGGTGCGTCAACGTTCGCAAGCGTCAACAAGCGGTCATTGCAAAAAATTTTCTGTTTGATATAATCGCGTCGAATTTTATTAACAAGGAGGAATTTTTTATGCGTGGAAAATTTTTTGCCGCGTTGACGTTGGCTGCGACACTTTTATTGACGGGGTGCGGCGGCGGTCAACCGTCCGACAAACCCGCCGACAAACCTGCTGCCGAAACGACGATTAAAATCGGCGCGACGCCCGCTCCGCACGCGGAAATTCTTGAGCAGATTAAACCCGACCTCAAAGAACAGGGCATCAATCTGGAAATCATGGAATTCAACGACTACGTTCAGCCGAATATCGCACTCAACGACAAAGAACTTGACGCGAACTTTTTCCAGCACGAGCCGTATTTGAACGACTTCGTCAAAGAACATAAAGACATGAAGTTGAAAAACGCGGGCGGCGTGCACGTCGAACCGATGGGAATTTATTCGAGCAAAATTAAAGACTTGAAAGATCTTCCCGACGGCGCGGGCGTTTCAATTCCCAACGACCCGACAAACGGCGGACGTGCTCTGTTGTTGCTCCAAAAAGCCGGCTTGCTCAAACTCAAGGACGGCACCGGCGCAGACGCGACAGTTCAGGACATCGTCGACAACCCGAAAAAATTGGTGATTCAGGAAGTCGAAGCCGCGCAACTTCCGCGCACGCTTGACGACGTGGACATTTCGATTATCAACACGAACTTTGCGCTTAACGCCCAACTCAATCCCGTCAAAGACGCGCTTTTCATTGAGGATAAAGATTCGCCCTACGTCAACATTGTCACCGTGCGCGACGGCGACGAAAATCGCGACGACATCAAAAAACTTATGGCGGCTCTCAAATCTGACAAGGTGAAAAAATTTATCGAAGACAAATACCAAGGCGCGATTGTTCCCGCGTTCTGAAAAATTTCTGCGCGAACGAAAAAATTTTTAGTCAACTTCCCGTTTCGGCGGGCGGTTGATTTTTTTTTGCCCGCGTGTAAAATATTTTTCAAACGAGGTGAGCTTATGAATGAAAAAATTTTGGGCGAAATCCCCTTGCGCACGTGGCGTTGGCTCGGCGTCAACGAACTGAAAACTTCCGCGCAGGTTGAGGAAACTTTTATAGACGTTGGCGACGGCGAAACGAAAAAATTTTCCTGCGTGAACTTGAGCGACGACGACATTGCCCGCAAGATAAAAATTTCTGTCGGGAAATCCGGGCGGGTCGAATTTGTTTCTGCGGACGCGGGACGCGGAAATTTTTCTGCAGACGTGGAAATTGACCTGCGCGGCGATGATTCGGCTGCCGAATTCGACGCGGTTTATTTCGGCGACGGCGAAAGACGTTTGGATTTTAATTACGTAATTCGTCAGCGCGGAAAAAATACTTCGGCGACAATGAACGTGCGCGGCGCATTGAATGATAACTGCGACAAAATTTTTCGCGGGACGCTTGACTTTAAACGCGGCGCAAAAGGTTCCGTCGGGCGCGAACTTGAAGAAGTTATAATTTTATCTTCGGGCACTCGAAATCGTTCCGTGCCGCTTATGCTCGCCGAAGAAGACGAAGTCGACGGACATCACGCGGTGAGTATCGGGCGGCTTGACGAAGAAAAAATTTTTTACCTGATGAGTCGCGGACTTGACGAGGCGCAGGCTCAACGATTAATTGTCGAAGCGGCGTTTAATCCCGTCGTCGAAAAAATTCCCGATGAAAATTTGCGCTCGGAACTTTTAGACACGTTGCAGAGGAGGCTTGACCGTGAATAAAAATTTTCTAAACGACTTCCCGATTTTGCGAACGCAGATGAACGGGCAACCGCTTGCCTACCTTGACAACAGCGCGACGACGCAAAAGCCCGAAAATGTCGTGCGGTCGATTTGCGGATACTACGGCGGCTGCAATGCCAATCCTCATCGCGGCGTTTACGAACTCAGCCAAAAGTCCACGAAAGTTTACGAGGACGCCCGACGCAAGGTCGCCAAATTTATCAACGCGAAATCTGCGCGGGAAATTATTTTCACGAAAAACGCAACCGAGTCGCTGAATTTGGTCGCATTCAGTTACGGGCTGACGAATTTGCAGGCGGGCGACGAAATTTTAATCACGATAGCCGAGCACCACTCAAACCTTGTCCCGTGGCAAATTGTTGCGCGGGCGAAAGGCGCGAAGTTGAATTATATTTATTTGACGGCGGACGGAAATTTGTCGGAGGCGGACATTTCGGCGAAACTTACGCGGCGCACGAAAATTTTGGCGGTCACGCAAATTTCAAACGTGTTGGGTCTTGTCAACGACGTAAAAACTTTGGCGGCGAAAGCTCATGAAGTCGGCGCGGTTGTTATCGTTGACGGTTCGCAATCAGTCCCGCACATTCCCGTTGACGTGCAGGATTTTGACGCGGATTTTTTGGCGTTCTCCGGTCACAAAATGTTGTCGCCAATGGGTATCGGCGTCCTTTACGGCAAGCAAAAAATTTTGGACGCAATGCCACCGTTTTTGACGGGCGGCGACATGATTGAATACGTCACCGAACAGGAAACGACTTTCGCCGAGCTGCCGCAAAAATTCGAGGCGGGCACTCAAAACGTCGGCGGAGCGGCGGGCTTGACTGCGGCGATTGATTATCTGCAAAGTGTCGGCTTCGACGAAATTGCACGCGTCGAAAATGATTTGACGACGTTCGCAATTTCCGAGCTGAAAAAAATTCCTTATGTCGAGCTTTACGGTTGCGACGCGCCGAACAAAGTCGGTATCGTCACTTTCAACATCCGCGACGTTCACCCGCACGATGTGGCGACGATTCTTGACGCGCAGGGCGTGGCGATTCGTGCCGGTCATCATTGCGCACAACCGCTGATGAAATTTTTGGGCGTCAACTCAACCTGTCGAGCAAGTTTTTATTTTTACAACACGCGCCGCGACGTTGAACGATTGATTGACGCCATCAAGACTGTCCGAGGAGTAATGAAACTGCATTGACGTTATTTGGAGCCGTCACGGATGACGGCTCCTCCGCCGACGCATTTGCGTGATGCAAATACCGTCGGCGACACGGGCTGACTGGAGTCGATACGCTGAAATTACAAGCGAGTAGCCGCCCCGCGAGGCGCCGTTTTCTTTTGGTTACTTTTCTTTTGGGCGGCAAAAGAAAAGTAACATCTAAAAACTCAAACGTTGCGAATGACCTCAATCGAAGATACACGCCCAAAGGAGTGAAATTTTTGCTTGAAAATATTTACACCGAGCTAATCGCCGAACACAGCCAGTCAAAAGAAAATCGGCGACAACTTGAAAACGCGACGATAACCGAGCGCGGACACAATCCCACTTGCGGCGACGAAATAACTTTGTCGTTGGAAATTGCCGACGGCGTGATTCGCGACGCGGCTTTCACCGGCGAAGGTTGCGCAATTTCTCAGGCGTCAACCGACATGATGATTGAACTTCTGCGCGGAAAATCCGTTGACGAGGCGAAACGGCTTGCCGAACTTTTTATCGCGATGATTCACGGCGAAATTGATGACGACGACGAACTTGCCGAACTCGACGAAGCCGCCGCGCTGAAAAATATTTCGACGATGCCCGCCCGCGTCAAATGCGCAACTCTTGCTTGGCATACTCTCGACACTGCAATTAAACATTCGGACGGTGATTCGCTTGCTTGATAAACTTCAGGCGGTCGAAGAACATTTCGCGGAAGTCGAAGCGCGTTTGGGCGACCCGTCAATCGTTGCGGACGTTGCGAAATTCACCGCACTCACCCGAGAACTCGCCGCACTTGAGCCGATAGTAAACAAGATTCGCGAATACAAAAAAATCCTCGCGCTCCTTGACGAGGATAAAATTTTGCTTGAAACTTCGGCGGACGAAGATTTAAAAATTTTGGCAACGGAAGAACTTTCCGAGCTGAAAAAATCCAAAGCCGCACTTGACGAAGAGTTACCGATTTTACTTTTGCCGAAAGACCCCGATGACGAAAAAAATGTCGTCATGGAAATTCGCGGAGGTGTCGGCGGCGAAGAAGCTGCACTGTTCGCGGGCGAAATGTTCCGCATGTATACTCGCTTTGCCGAGCGACAAGGTTGGCGCGTTGATGTCGTCGACATGAACGCCACGACAATCGGCGGCTTTAAAGAAATTTCTTTCACCGTCGACGGAGCGGGCGCGTCCGGCAAACTCAAATACGAGAGCGGCACTCACCGCGTGCAAAGTGTCCCCGTCACCGAGAGCGGCGGCCGAATTCACACCAGCGCGGTCACCGTCGCCGTCATGC
>CAMUZL010000121.1 GCA_947165185.1 uncultured Selenomonadales bacterium | reverse complement strand
GTTAGTTTTGCTAGTCGTTTCAGTTGCTCCCGCAACCAAGTTAGTTTTGCTGGCGGTTATTGCGTTTTCGAGGAGGTTGCTGAGCAAGACGGCCAAATCGCTTTCGTCCGTTGAAAATTTTTCGGGCAAGTCAATTTTGAACGAAGTTTTTATGCCCAGCTCCGACGCCCGCCGCGAATACATTGACAACGCCGCGTTAATCAACGGCGCACGACAAAAAAATTTCACCGCCGTCGAGTCCAAAAGTTTCGTTTGCTGCCCGATAAAATTCATTGCCTCACGAACTTTTCCGCCGATCAAAAATTTTTCAATGGCGTCGTAGTTGTCGGCAAGGTTCCGTTCCATTTCTTCGACTTCGCGGCGACTCGACTGCATCAACGCGTTTTGTTCGGCAAGCGATTCGGTTTGTCGGCGAAGGACGAAATTTTTCTGTTCGCGTGCCTGACGTTCTTCGACTCGCCGCGTCGCCAAACTCAGCGACCGATACATCAAGAAAAAAACTATCGGCAAAATTATTCGCGACAATCTTTCCCGCCACGTGTTCAGAAAAGTCACGTCGACAATCGGCAACATCGTCCCGATAAAAATTATCACGGGCAAAAGCGAAATGCACCAACGAAGCGAAGGAGTTTCAAAAAGCTTGCTTGACGGCAACAGGCTCACGAAAAATTTTTGCTCGACTTTGAAAAGCGCGACGAACAACAGCAGATAAATCGTCAGCTGAAGCGGTATGAATTCTTCGGCCATTTGCCCGCGAAGCAATGCCACGACACCGCCCGCCGCCGAGTGCAACATAAAGCACCACAAGCCCTGCATTCCGAAAACGAAAAAATGTTGCGGAACTTTGTTGCGAATCACCGTCATTGAAATCAAAAAATACGGCAACCAACCGGTGAGCATCGCGATTTTGAACGCCCGATAAGTCAGCCCGTCCGAAACGATAAAATAAGTCAACGCAAAATCCGCCGCAAACCAGAGCAAAAATCTTTTCGCCAGCAAAGATTTTTCGTCCGCAGAAATTTCACGGCTGAACGGCAAGTATCGCAGGTACACGCCCGAAAACTGCGCCGCCAAAATTATCGGCACGCTCGTCATTTCAGACCTTCTTTCCGGTTGCGGACATGTTCCAAAGCTTTGGCAACGTCGCCCGCCTCCAGCAAAGTGTAGATAATGTTGTAGTTGTGGCGCAGGTCGTGGCGCATGACGGAAATTTTTTTGCGGCTTGCCTCCGTCAACGCGTGATAATCTTTCAGCGCGGTCAGCTGTTCTTCCAATCGCGCTTCGGTTCGTTCAAGCCGTTGCATTTCATAAAAATTTTTCGCGGCGTTCAAAATGTAGCGGTAGAAAAAGAAAAACGCGATCGGCAGATAAAACCGCGACAATCTTTCCGCCCACGAGTGAACGAAAACATCGTCGGCAAGGCGAATCAAATGCGCCGAACTGACTATCAGCGGCAACAGCGCAATGTAAATTCCCTGCGGTTTCAAATTGAAAAATTCGCGGCTCGGCAACAGCTTGACGAAAAAATATCCGCACACCGGCAAAAATATCGCGAACAACGCAAGATATATTGCCGCTTCAAAAAAAATCAATTCGGCTTCGGGACGCCCGACGAAATTCAAAACGAAAAACGCGCCGACCGTGTGTTGAACGAGACTGCAGATAACGCCCATTCCCAAAACGAAAATGTGTTGCGGCAAACCCCACGGAATCATTTTGGCGCAGATGATGAAATACGGCAGCCAACCCGTCATCAAAACAAATTTGTAAGTTGACGCATCCACGGAAAATTTCGCGAAGAAAATTCCGTACACAAAAACACTCGCCACACACCACAGCGACGAGTATAAAAAAACTTTGCGCGTCGTCTTTTCGGAAACTTTTTTTGAAAAAGCAAGGTAACGAATTGCGGCGTCGAAAAGTTGAGCGAGCGCGATTACAATCGGCAACGGATACACCGCGACGACCTCCGAAAAAAAGTGATTCGGCTTGCCGAAAAGTGATTGAGATTTTCCCCGCGAAAAGCTGTATCATTTTCGACAAGCCAAATGCTCAAAAATTTTTGAGCCTCGATAATTCTTGCCGCCTCGATTTACGGGGCGGATTTTTTTGCGAAGTTGTTCCGACGACGATTTTCACATTTTGAATTTGTCGATTGCCGTTTGCATTTCAACCGCCAACTGCGCAAGAGCTTGACTCGCGGCGGCAATTTCTTCGTTCGAGGCCGATTGCGTTTCGGTGTCGTTGGAAATGGAATTTGTGTATTCGGAAGTTGTGCGGCTGACTTCGTCAATCGAATCGACGGCGGCAACGATTTGCGACGCGCCTTGAGTGACGGTCTTCATTGAAACGCCGATGCCCGCCATTTGCTGTTTGATATTGTCGACGCGTTGCATGATGCGCTTGAACTGTTCGCCGACCTCGGCAATCGCGGCGGTGCCTTCCTTAACGTCCTGCGTGCCCGTTTCCATGGCTTCGACGGCAAGCACGGTGTCATTTTGGATATTCAAAATCCGTTCGCGAATTTGTTCGGCGGAAGTCTGAGATTCGGCGGCAAGTTTGCGAACTTCTTCCGCGACGACCGCAAAACCTTTGCCGGCTTCACCCGCACGCGCCGCCTCGATTGCCGCGTTCAACGCAAGCAAATTCGTCTGTTCGGAAATGGAAGAGATTGCCTCAATAATCTGTCCGATTTGTTTGGAGTTGTCGCCGAGTTGCTTGACAACTTTCGCCGACGCCATAACGCTGCGTTCGATATTGCTCATCTTTTCGACGGCCGTTTCCATCAAACGTTCGCCGCGCAAAGCCGCTTCGGCAGTTTCGTTTGAAGTTTTGGTGACGAGCTGTGTTTTTTCGGACATGTTTTCGATGTCTTTGAAAACGATGTCGACGTTTTGTTTCGCGGAAGAAATGTCGCTGAGCTGACGGGTCATGTTGCCGTTGACTTCGGCGACGTTTTCGGAAATGTGAACGGAAGTATCGGCGGATTGCTGAGCGTTGGCGGTCAATTCTTCGGACGACGCGGCAACCTGGTGCGACGTGTGGGACATTTTCCCGATTAGGTTTCGCAAACTCGCGCTCATCTCGTTGAAGGCGGCGGACAACGAACCGATTTCGTCTCCGGAGCGGACGGGCAAATCTTGCACGCGCAAATTTCCGTGCGAAAGTTCGACGGCGTGTTGTTGCAGTTGCTGAATCGGATTCGTGATTGAAGACGCCATGCGCAGGCAGGCAAGAATCATCAACGCCAAGCCGACAATGCCGAGAATTGCATAAGTCGTGCGCAAAGTTTTAATCGCGCCCAAAATAAAATCTTCGCTCACGGCAATGCCCAAAATCCAGCCGGTACTTGCAATGGTCGTGTAAGCGAAGACGCGGTTGCCGTACATTTGGTCTTCGGGCAACGAAAAATATCCCGAACCATTAGTCAACATTTCGCTGAAGTGTTCGCCGATTCCGGGAATTTCTTTGGCATTTTTTGCGCCGCGGCTTGAAGTCGTTGCAAGCAGGTTGCCCGAACGTTCAAAAAGTACGCCGTCACCTTGCCCGCGATATTTCGATTTTTTTATCTGTTCGTTGAGAACGTCAAGGCTGATGTCGACACAGGTTGAGCCGACGAATTCGCCGTTGACTTTAATCGGCGCGACAGCCGAAACGATAAGTTTGTTCGTGAAACTGTCGACGTAAGCTTCGGTGAAAGTCAACCCGTTTTTCTCTCTGGCGTCGTTGTACCAGGCGCGTCCCGTCGGGTCAATTTTGCCGGTGAAGTCGCCCGCATTATAGCCGAAAAAATACTTATCTTTGAGTCCGATTGTTACTTCGAGAATGTCTTTGTCGGACGTGGTGAGTCCTTGCAGATCGCGATTTTTCATGCGGTTAATGTCGCCGAGATTTCCGAGCAGGTCGGCGGTGTATTGTGCGGCGACGGCTTTGGATTTCAGCCACGAATCCATTTCCTTGCCTTGAGAGTCGACGATTGCCAAAATTTCGCTCGTCAGAGTTTCGGACAAGTTCAAATATGAAGTGTAGTAACCGATGATTGACATGGCGGCGAACAGACCGCCGGCCAAAAATGCAAGCAGTGAAAATTTTTGTCGTAAGCCAAGATTCATGAGAGTAACCTTCTTTCGGTGTCGGAATATTCCTTGCGGCAGTCAGCGGGATAAAGCAGCTTGAACTTCTTTTGGGAGGTTGCGAATCGTCTGCAGGTAAGAGGCGGTTGTCATGTCGATTTTTCGTCGGCCTTGCTCCCAGTTTCGCAACGTCGCTATTGGAATTCCGAAAGCGGCGGCGAATTGACTTTGCGACATGTGAAGTTCTCGTCGAACGTCGCGGGGCTGAATTGTTTTGTTCGTCAAGAAAGACATTTTCGCGGCAGTCATATGATTTCTCTCCTTTCGTAAAAATTTCCGTTCGAGCAGATTATAAGTCGACGGCGCACGAATTACATGAAAAATTTTCGGCAAACGGCGTTCAAAATTTTTTCTTCCCAAACGTAAACGCCGCCAAATTTTCCTTTTGAACGCGGATCTTCGTCGGGATTAATCGCTTGCCCGTTGAGCATGTAAACGAAGCCGCTTTTTTTTTTCGGCACGAAAAAAAGCCCCGACAACATACCGAAGGCGTCGCCGAAATGTCCGAGCAAAGTCCGCGAAAAATTTTGGCAGGCAACCGAATGCGTTCCGAGACCGTAAGTCGGAAAAGTTCCGCCGCAAGTGTCGCCGTTCGGATTTTGCGGATTGAAAGTCCAATGCGGTTTGAAAATCGTTTCGAGTGATTCGCCGCTCAAAATTTTTTGTCCGCGAAAGTTGCCGCCGTTCAAAATCATTTCAAGCGCGTGGGCAAGTTCGTCGAAGGAAATTCGCAAGCCGCCCTGAGGAGAAAAAAACGTGGCATTTGTTCCGACGCGATAATTTTTCAAACTGCAGACGCGACAGAAATTTTCGGCGTAGGGATTCTGAAGAGCAACGGTATCTTTCGCGGGCTGAATTCCGCCGAAATCGTCAAGTTGCGCGTGCCAGTCGCCGAATTCGTCCCAAACGCCCGAAGAATTTTTTTTGCGATAAAGCGCGCCGAGTTGCTCAAACTCTGTCGCTGAAAGATTTGCGGGCAGATAATCCGCTTTCGTGTCGAGTTGACGCAAAATATTTTCGCGCTGCCAAATGTCGAAACGCTTGCCGGTCACCGCTTCGACAATCGTGCCCAAGACGCCGTAATTCAAGTTGCAGTAGCTGAAGAATTCGCCGACTTTTTCTTCACGCGGAGCAAAATACGCGCCGTCTTCCCAAAATTCGCCGTTCGGTTGAAAAAGTTCGCGGATACTCATTTCGGGCGGCAAGCTGTAAATTTTCCCGTCGCGAAGTGATGACGTGTGACTTGCCAACATTCGCACGGTGATTTTTTTTTGCGGTTGATTCGGGTTGCGCAACTCAAAGCCGAGCAAATCGCCCGCGTCGTCGTCCAAAGAAATTTTCCCGCGTTCAACCAGTTGCATGACGGAAAAAATCGTGAAAATTTTCGAGACCGACGCCGCCCGAAAACGCGTGTGACGAGTGACGGGTTTTGAATTCGCGCCGATAATTCGTCTGCCCAAAAATGTCGAAAAAATTTCGCGGCCGTCTTTGAAAACTATGACGCCGAGTCCGGGAACGCCCGTGCCCGTGTCGCCGATAAGGTTGCTCAATTCGTCGTTCAATGCTTTAAAGTCCATTGCAATGCGCCTCCTCAACCTTGACATTAAATCGCGTGCTTTGCTATCATACCTGAAAAAAATCGGGAGGAATGAATTTTTGGACACGGGATTTCACATTTCGGAGATTGACGAAAAAATCTTCGCACGGATTAACGGCAAGTCTTACAAAAAAAATTGCCCGTTGCCTTTGAGCGAACTTCGGTATCTTCGTTTGCTTTACAAAAATTTTCGCGGAGAGACCGAAACGGGCGAAATGATTTGCAACGTCGCGATTGCCGACGCTTTGACGGACATTTTCAAAAAACTTTTCGCGAAGAATTATCCCATTGAAAAGATTCGGTTGATTGACGAATACGACGCCGACGACGAACTTTCGATGCGCGACAATAATTCTTCGTGTTTTAATTTCCGCTACGTTTCGCACACGAACAGGATTTCACTGCACGGCTACGGTTTGGCGGTGGACATCAATCCGCTTTACAACCCGTACATCAAAACCGTCGACGGGAAAAAAATCATTGCGCCCGCGAATTCTGTCGAGTTTGAAGACCGCACGAAAAATTTCCCGCACAAGATAACCGAAGACGACATCTGCGTTAAGTTGTTCGCCCGGCACGGTTTTTTGTGGGGCGGCAACTGTTGGGATGACGAAAAAGATTATCAGCATTTTTTCGTAGATAAGGAGCGTTAAGATGAAAAAATTTTTTATGGCGGCACTGTTGCTCGTGACGATGATTTTCGCGGGTTGCGGCGGCGGAAACGATTCTGCGGGCGGAAACAAGTTCAGCGTCATGCTCGGTTCAAACGTCGTTTCGCTTGACAGTGCTCAAGCAGTTGACCTTGCGTCCTTTGAGCTGATTGCCGACTGCATTGAGGGCTTGATGCAACCGGATTCAAACGGCAAACCGATTCCCGCGCTTGCAGAAAGTTTTGACGTGTCGGAAGACGGCAAGACTTACACTTTCCACTTGCGCGAAGCAAAATGGGCGAACGGCGACCCCGTCACCGCTGAAGATTTCGTTTTCGCGTGGCGTCGTCA
>CAMUZL010000120.1 GCA_947165185.1 uncultured Selenomonadales bacterium | reverse complement strand
TCAACGAAATTTTTCCGCGTGCCGAAGTTATCGCGCCGAAAATTTCGTAAAGTTGATCGCCGTCAAGTCGCCCGACGCTGCCGGTTATCGGGTCTGCCAAAATTCCTTTGTCAACCGCCGCACGATTAACCGACATGAGAAAATCTCTAATGACGACTTCAAGCGCGGTTTCGGAATTGACTTCGTAACTTTTGGAAATGACCAGTTCGCCTTTGTTGAAAATAAGCTCGTTGGGATAAAGTTCCAATGTCGCACGCACGGGCTCGCCGCGAACGATGTTGCCCGCCGCCGTGATTCGCAAAACCATATCGCGCCCGCTCGCTTCCAAGTCGCCGATGACGCGTTGCATTTCGGGCTGATAAATCCAAACGGAAAGGTCGTCGCCTTCGCCAAAACGTTCGACGAGATTTTGTGTGGCGGCTTCGGCAAGCTCGTTGATTTCGTTGGCAATTTCTTCAGCATTCATGCCCGCCTTAAAAACGCCGCTCGCCAAAAGTTCACCCGCACGCAAAGTTATATCGCCTTCGCGAATTGCAATTAAACCGTCGCGCAGATGTTTGTTGCGTTCCTCTAATTCGGAATTATCGGCAGAAAGTTTTTCGTTGTCGCCGGAAAGTTTAGCGTTGTCCGCAGAAAGTTTTTCGTTGTCACCGGAAAGTTTTTCGTTATCCGCGCTCAACGTTATGTTGAATTCGCCGAGTTTTTGATTGTCCTGCTCAAGTGCGGCGTTCGTGCCCGACAGATTTTCATTCTGCGCGGCAAGTTCGGCGTTAGTCGACTCAAGTCGTGCGCCTTCCTCTTTGAGTCGGTCGGATTCGGCGCGAAGTTCTTCCTGTTCGTCTTTGAGCGATAAAATTTCCTGTTTGGATTCGCGTAAATTTTCGTTCGCACGCTCGAATTCGGTTTGCGCTTTGAAAAGTTCTTCGGTTGCCGCGTCCAATTCCGCAAGCGTTGAATTCATTGTGGTGCGCAGTTCGTCCATGCCGAAAAGAGCCGTGCGCACGTTTTGCGATATGAGAGCCATAAATCCGATTGACAGCGCGGTTATCAGTCCGCCCGTCAAAACAGTCACAATCATTGACGTGTGGCGCGGGCGCAGTCCGAAAATCGACAGACGTTTTTTGCCGATTTTGGTGCCGAGTTTGTCGCCGATAAAAGCGATTGCGCCGCCCGTGACAATCATGACCAATATCAAATAAATTCCGTCCAACCGAGCACCTCCAAAAGGCAATTAGGAATTAGGAATGTGGAATGCGTAATGCGTAATGAAAAATTTTTATTCCTCATTCTTAATTCCAAATTGATTTTTCATCGGTCGCGTGACGCTGAAAACATTTTCGACGCGCCGTAATTTATTCATCAACGTTGCAACCTGCGCGGCGTTGTTGACTTCGACGCCGAGCAAAACCGTCGACGTTTTGTTATTGCGATTGGGCACCGCGTGAATCGAATGCATGTTGAGTTTCATTTCCGTCGGCACGGCAATCAAATTGGCAAGCACGCCCGATTTATCCGTACAAACAATTTCCAACTCGACGACGTAAACTTTATCGCTCGTGCCGTCCCAGCTGACTTCAATCATGCGATTTACGTCCGTGATGCCGTTTAAAATGTTCGGGCAGTCCGCCCTGTGAACGGAAACGCCGCGCCCGCGAGTGACGTAGCCGGAAATTTCGTCGCCGGGTATCGGGTTGCAACATTTCGCCAGCCGCACGACAAAACCGCTTTCGCCTTCGACCAAAACGCCTTGCTCGGAGTCTTTGATTTTTCGTTCGGGAATGACTTTTATTTCGGCAAGCAACTCGGAAACTTCGGGCGGCATGTGTTCGGCCAAATCTTTTTTGTGAAGTTCGACCAGCTTGGTTACAACCGAATGAACCGAAGTGCCGCCGTAACCGACGCCCGCAAGTAAATCATCTTCGTTGGGAATTTTCATCAGCTTGGCGACTTGAGCAAGCCGATTGTCCTTGAGCAATTCTTTCGGCGTGTAACCGAGTTTTTTAAGTTCCGAATCAATCTGCTCGCGACCGTTGGCAATATTTTCATCACGGTTTTCGCGTTTAAACCACGCCCGAATTTTTGTGCGCGTGTCACTGGAAGCGACAATGTTCAGCCAATCGCGACTGGGACCGTTGTTTGATTTATTCGTAACGACTTCGACAAAATCGCCGTTTTGCAATTTGTATTCAAGCGGAACGATGCGCCCGTTGACTTTCGCGCCGACGCAATGATGACCAACCTCCGTGTGAATTCTGTACGCGAAATCAATCGGGTTTGAGCCGCGGGGCAGGACAACCAAATCTTTGCCGGGCGTGAAGACAAAAACTTCGTCGCTGAAGAAATCCAACTTCAACGCCTCAAGATATTCTTTCGGGTCGCGAATTTCTTTTTGCAACTTCGCCATCTGTCTGAGCCACGAAATTTTTTGATCTCTGTCGCTGGTTGCGGGTTTGCTTGAGCCGCTTTCTTTGTACTTCCAATGCGCCGCAACGCCGTATTCGGAAATTTTGTGCATGGCGAACGTGCGAATTTGAATTTCGAGCGGATAGCCCAACGCCATAACCGTCGTGTGCAACGAGCGATAACCGTTGCTTTTCGGGACGGCGATGTAATCTTTGAATCTGCCGGGAATCGGCCGCCACTTCGAATGAATCACGCCCAAAACGTTGTAGCAGTCTTTCACGTCGTCAACCAAAATTCTCACGGCGGACAAGTCATAAATTTCGCCGATGCCTTTGTGGTCGCGCACCATTTTTTTGTAAATGCTGTAGAAATGTTTTGCGCGCCCGCTGATTGACGCATGAATTTCCAACTCGTCGAATTCCTCTTCGATTAACCGCACGGCTTCGCTGATGTAAATTTGCCGCTCCTGCCGTTTCTGCTTGACGTGTTCGACCAAATCATAATAAATGTCGGGTTCCAGATAACGCAGCGATAAATCTTCGAGTTCCCATTTGATATTTGAAATGCCGAGTCGGTTTGCCAACGGCGCGTAAAGTTCGAGCGTCTCTTTTGCAATGCGCTGTTGCTTTTCTTTGGCGACAAATTTCAGCGTGCGCATGTTGTGAAGTCTGTCGGCAAGTTTTATCAAAATGACGCGCAGATCTCTTGCCGTGGCGATGATTAATTTTCTGTACGCTTCAATTTGTTGTTGCTCTTTGGTCTGGAAATAAATTTTGCCGATTTTCGTCACGCCGTCGACGAGCAAGGCAATTTCACTGCCGAACATATCTTCAACTTCGTCGAAAGTAAAAATTGTGTCTTCAACCACGTCATGAAGGAGCGCGGCGGCAATCGTTTTGTCGTCGAGTTGCATTTCCGCCAAAATCGCCGCGACATTGAGCGGGTGATTTATGTACGGTTCGCCCGACGAGCGTTTTTGATCCGCGTGCGCCTCTTTCGCCACAAGCCAAGCGCGTTCAATCATTCCCGTATCGGCTTCGGGCATGTAGCCTTTGACGGTCTCCATAAGTGATTTTATCGTGACGGGCGGCTTGCCCTTGTCGTTCATAATTATCGCCTCCAATGCGCCGCGTAAATTAAATCAGTGTTGATAGATTGTACAATTCTTTACAGAAACTGTCCACAGAAAAAAAGACCGCGCCCGTTTTGAACGCAGTCAAAAAATTTTATCGGGAGTTCGACGTTATGCAGCTCTGCGAGCCGCGTCAATTTCTTTTTTGGTGACGGTACCTTTTTCGATGAGTTCGTCGACCCATGCGCCGTGGTGGTGCGACGCGTAATCGGCGGTGATTGACCCGTCCGTCATTCCGTGGAGCGAATCGGGATTTTGCACGACGGCAAGATAAATGTGCGCGAGAGCCGCCGCGAAACCGATGCCCGCCGCCAACGAGTGAATCGGAATCATCCAAGCGCGAATCGAATTGTCAATAACTCCGTTGCCAAACCAAAGAATCAAGCCGCTGCCGACCAGCACGAGCCAAAGGAACATTTGCAACAGGATATTAATTTTTTCGCCGCCGTTGTAAAAACCTTGCTTCGGCATACTCGGTTCAATGCCGACAAGCGTGAACGGGAACTTGAGCAGGAAAATCAAATCGTCACGCCCGAAACTGAATGCTTGTTTGAGAAGCGTCGAATAGCCGTCGCGAGCCATGCACAGCCCGATAAACGGCGTCGCGATAAAAATCACCGCGAAAAATCTGTGCATGTATTGCAAAGTTTTCGCGCCGAAAATGTTGTAAACGAACAGGAAAGTATCCGCGTACAACGGCAGGGCGGTCAGGAACAGCATCAAAAATGAAACGCCGTTGAGCCAGTGACAAATCATAAAGCCCTTTTGGTGACGCGGCACGTAGCGATTGTCGATTAACATTACCGTCACGCTCCTTTCTTGCCGAAAATTTTGCTCAGGAAAAATACGCCCGCAAGACCGGCGACGGCACCGACGCCCGCGATTTTGCCGATTGGGCGAACGTAATCGCGCCACAAGTCGATTGAGTCGGGAGTTTTCGGATCTACGGGCAAGCCGTAAACTTCGGGCGGTTCCGGCAAAATGTACATCATGTGCGTGCCGCCGACGCCGTTTGAGTGCACGCCGTAAAGTTGCGCGTTCGGATGATTCATGCGAACTTCTTTAAGACGCTCCTCGGCAAGTTTCGTCATTGCCGCTTTCGTGCCGAAATTAATCGCCTCCGCCGTGCAAGTCTTCGCGCAGGAAGGTACCATGCCGTGTTCAATCCTGTCGAAACACAAATCGCATTTCGTGGACTTGTTGCGTTCGGGGTCGATGCGCGGCACGTTGAACGGGCAATTTGTCCTGCAGTATCCGCAACCGACGCATTTGTCTTCGTCAATGACGACGGCACCGCTGTCCTTTTGCGAAATTGCGTGTTCGGGGCAGCCCAACATGCAGGCGGGCTTTGAACAGTGCATACATTGAAATTTTATAAAATCCCAGTGAAATTTTCCGCCGGCGTCGACGCGTTCATTCATCTTGATTAAATTCCACGTCGTGGGCGTCAAATCTTTGTGCGATTGATATTGACCGTTAAACGGCGTGGAAAAGTCGGCGGGCAAGTCGTGCCACTGTTTGCAAGCGACCATGCACGCTCTGCAGGCACTGCACCGCGCCACGTCGTGAAGCATTGCCATTTCGATAGCCATTGTTAATCACCTCGTGTAAGGGACAAGTTGTAAGGGACAAGGGACAAGTTTTTTTACTGCCCCTGAAATTATTCCAGTTCGACGGCACCGCACTTGTGAAGATTTTTTTCCTCGGCGAGTAAATCCAAATGCAAAGTCGTCCAGTCGCGCAGATAAATATTCGTCTCGTCCTCTTCGCCGTAAGTTTTCAAATACGCGTGACACTCGTCGCACACGTCAAGGCGAATCGTTTGCTTGCCGTCGAATTCAAGGATATTAATTTTCTCCAAGTCGACATTGCCGCAATACGGACAGCCGACGCGCCGCCAATGCCAAAGCGTTGAGCAACCGCCGCACGACAGATAACGCGCACGACCTTCGTTGAATTTTTTCAGCCACGCCATCACCGGCCGCCGCCCGCAAATCGGACAGAAATTTTCCGTCCACTCGTCGCGCTCCCAACGTTTCAAATTTTCGGGAACAAGTTTGTCGACTGCCGCCCAAAAAGTTTTTCGCGTCAAAGTTTCGTTCAGCTCCGACGCCGCGCAGATTTCTTTGACGGCGTGATTGTCCTGTTGCAAAAGTTTTTCCGACAGCTCACGCGGAATTTTCGTCAGCGGTTCAATCGCGTCGAAAATTTTTTTGCTGAATTCGTCGCGCTGAAGCAACGGGATTTTGTCCGCGTTGACAAGCTCCAAAACTTTTTCACGTGACGGCAATTCGAGCGGTTGAACGTCTGAGAAATTTTTTTCAAGCCGCAGATGAAATTCTGCCGCCTCACGTAAAAATTCATGTTCGGACAAATAATCGTCAAGAGTTTGTAACTTGCCCATCGGTTACGCCTTTTTAATGTCGATTAAGCACGCTTTGAACTCTTGAGATTGAGCGTTGGGGTCGAGCGCGTCAATCGTGATGTAATTTCCGCTGGGGCCGGTCGACAAACCTTTAAAGCCCCAGTTGTACGGTTGCCACGTGACGAAAACTTCTTCGCCATTGATAATCAGCGGCTTGATTCGTTCGGTGACCATGGCTTTTTCTTTAATCTGCGCACGCGTCGAACGCACGATAACTTCGTCGCCGCTCTTGATGCCGAGTTTGTCCGCGAGTTTTTTGGGCATTTCGAGGAACGGTTCTTTGACAAGTTCGTTGAGCCACGGAATGTGCCGCGTGATTGTTCCGCCGCACCAATGTTCCGCGATTGACGACGAACACAGCACGTAGGGGAATTCGTCTTTCATGCCGATTTTTTGCAAGTCGGGCATACGCGGATAAATGACGCACGGGCTGAATTGCGCGTTGGGATTTTGATGGAGCGCGTTTTTCGTCGGAGATTCGACCGGCTCATAAAATTCGGGAATCGGGCCGTCGACGGGCGTTGACGAACTGTCGCGAGTCATTCCGTTTTCAACGTCTTTGTAACTTGCCGCGAAAATTCTGCCGACACCTTCGCCAACCATGCGGAAAGGTTTTTGTCCTGCGGGCGTGCTCGGTGCCGCCGTGAGACTGCCGACATCGGGGCGGTCGTAGCCTTTCCACATGCCCGCCGCCGCGTCCCACCAAACGATTTTTTTGTCGGGATTGAGCGGGTTGCCGTTTTCGTCGCAGGACGCACGATTGTACAGCAGATGAATATTGTCAGGCCAAACCCAGCCGTAATTCGGATAAATTCCCATTTGACCTTCGTCTTCTTGACCGCGCCGTTTCGCCATGTGAACGCCGCCGTCGCGAGTGACGCCCGCATAAATCCACATGCCGGAATTCGTGGTGCCGTCGTCTTTGATTTCGCCGATACCGTTC
>CAMUZL010000119.1 GCA_947165185.1 uncultured Selenomonadales bacterium | reverse complement strand
AGTCTGCAAACTTGGTTCTGACATTGCTCACGTTCCTGAATAGTTAATTCGGGCACGAAAAAAGCCGCTCGCAAGACGGCTTCTAACTGACTGAGAGGTTTTTATTAATCGGGAGGAAGTCGACGCGCTCACACCGACGACCTGCCTTTGATTTCTTATTTATTGATGGGAATTTATCACAAACCTAGAACGTTGTCAACATTTAGGCAAAACGAAGCCCCCGTGCAGTGCCGTAATCCGCACGGGGGTTTTCGTTCGGTACAACTATGGTTGATACTGCAGTGCTCGTTGCAGTTGTCGTCTTTTCGACACGCAAAATTTATCACACGCTCAAAACTTTGTCAACGTTTCGCCCGAAAATCACGCGCTCAATGCCCGCCAAGTCGTTCAAACTTCCAACGTCAGCGAAATTTTTTTGCTCGAACAGATTTTTTACTGCGGACGCCTGATTGATTCCGATTTCGACAGCCAAAAGTCCGCCGTCACGCAAAAATTTGGGCGCGTCGGAAATTATTCGTCGATAAAAGTTCAAACCGTCATCACCGCCGTCAAGTGCAAGTTTCGGCTCGGTTTGAACTTCAGTTTGCAAAGATTTTAAATCGCTCGTCGGGATATACGGCGGATTTGAGACGATCGCGTCGAAAATTTTGCCTTCAAGCGGCTCAAATAAATCTCCGCAAAAAAATTCGGCTCTGTCATCAACGTGAAACTTTTGCGCGTTGAATTTCGCCACGTCCAAAGCATTTTGCGACACGTCAACCGCACATGCCCGCGAATTTTTGACGAATTTTAAAATCGAAACGCAAATCGCGCCGCTGCCCGTGCCCAAGTCAGCAAAAAATCCGCCGCCGATTGAGCGCAAAAATTCTCCGACGAATTCCGTCAAAATTTCCGTTTCGGGTCGCGGAATCAAAACATTTTCGTTGACAGAAAATTTCAGCCCCATAAATTCACGCGTGCCGGTCAAATAAGATACGGGAATTCCTTCGAGTCGACGATTAATCAGTTCGTTAAAGCGCAAAATCATTTCGAGCGGCAAAATTTTATCTGCGTCAACGTATAAATCCAATCTACGGCAATTCAACACGTGAGCGAGCAAAATTTCTGCGTCGAGGCGCGTCGAATCAAAATTTTTTGCGTCGAGACGTTCAGTCGCCGATTTTAAAACTTCAAACACGGATTTTTTCATTCAAACCATCTCCGAAATGATTTTAGCAAAAAAAAATCCCCCGCCGCAAATTTTTTCGACAGAGGATAATTTTTTAGCTCGCAATTTTTTGTTTATGTTTGCGGAGCCGCGCCGGTTTCATTCGGGCAAGCTCTTCATCAGTCAACGGCGGGATGTCGCTGTAATCAATGTCGTCATCAGTCATGTTTTCTAATTTTTCGAGTTCGATTCGTGCAATTTCTTTCATTTCCGCAAACGTATATCGCGGTTTTGAATCTCGCTTAAGAAATAAACTGCCCATAATATTTCGCCACCTCTCTTTTGTTTGCCAATCGAGCCGAAATAAGACGATAATTTTCACCGCGCTCAGTATAAATGACCACCAAAATTTTATCAACCATGCCGATGACTTTAATTCGGTCTTCGTCGTCGCTGTGAGTTTCGTCGTAGTCATCAATCAAAAATTCGTCCAAAAAAATTTCTGCCGCCTTTTCAAAGCTGATACCGTGTTTTTTGTAATTAAGTGCGGCTTTATTGTCGTCCCATTCAACTATCAGGCCGTCAATATCAATTTCGCCCATAAAATCATCTCCGAGCAAATCTTATCAGAAAAATTTTGCTTGTCAAAGAAAAAATCATGGATATAACCTCGAAAAATTTTTTTACAAGCGTTTTGAGCGGTAAAATTCAGTTTGAAAACGTTTTGAGCAAAAAAAAATCGCCTCGAAAGGCGATTCGGAAAAATTTCGTGCGTTTGAAAGTTCAAATTACAAAATCCGCTATATCGGATTCTTCAAATCAGCGCGGTTTGGCGAAAATCATTCTGCCCGCCGACGTTTGCAGTGCCGAAGTGACTTCGACGGAAATTGTGCGACTCAAGTAGCGGTGACCGTTTTCGATAACAATCATCGTGCCATCATCGAGATACGCGACGCCTTGGCCGGGTTCCTTGCCGTCCTTGACGACCTGCACGCGCATCGTTTCGCCGGGGATAACGACGGGTTTGACGGCGTTTGACAAGTCGTTGATGTTCAAAACGCTGACGCCGCGAAGTTGAGCGACTTTATTCAAGTTAAAATCGTTCGTGATGATTTTTCCGCCGAGTTTTTGCGCCAAACGGACAAGTTTTGAATCGACTTCGTTAATATCGTCAAAGTCAACGTTCATAATTTCGACTTCAAGGCCGGAATTTTCGTCACGAATTTTTTTCAGCACGTCAAGCCCGCGTCTGCCGCGAACTCTGCGCAAAGTATCGGACGAATCGGCAATGTGTTGAAGTTCTTCAAGCACGAAAACGGGAATCAACAGCGTGCCTTCGAGGAAACCGGTCTTGCAAATGTCGGCAATTCGCCCGTCAATGATAACATTCGTGTCGAGGAGCTTATAATTTTTGTCTTTGTCCTCTTGAAGCTTGACGAGATTAACTTTTGCGCGTTCGGAGGGCAAATTTTCTTCCTGCGACGGATTTTCGGAAGTTTTTTCGGATTCAGTGGCGGAAATTTCTTTTTCGGGCTTATCGTGTTCGCGACTGCGCAAAATTTCCTTCAACATGTGCGGGATAAATGCGAAACTGCCCGAAATTTCCTTGCGTTTCTTGATTGTGATGCGAATTCCGAGATAGCCGAGCACGATGCTGAAAATGACGGGGATATAGTCTCCGACGAGCGGAATGCGGGCAAATGCGCTGCCCAATAAGTTCGCGATTATAAGTCCGATAGCCAAACCCGACGCGCCGGCGATAACGTCGTTGATCGGCATTTTGCTGAGCTGTTTTTCGACAAAAGCGGTAAATTTTCCGAGTCTGCCGATTAAAAACGGCGAAACGAGCAACCCGACGACAATTCCGAGTGCCGCGCCCGCCAAAATACACACGAGACTTGCCAATGTCAGCTCAAAAATCCCCGTGTCCGCTTGAAAGAATTCCAAATTGAGATACGTGACCAAAAGCGGGCTTGCCAAATGGAAACCTGCCGCGCCGATAATTGCGCAAGTCAACGTAATGAAAAATTTCATCACTCTGTCAAGCATAAACTTCACCTCCAATAGGATTTTCGCGGCAAAGTCTAACATGTTTTCATGAAATTTCTATGAGCGGATTTTTTGGAGCGCGAAAACGTCATTTATAACAAAAAAATCGCTCAAACGTCGGTTCAAGCGATTTAAATCAAAAATTTTGCTTCAGTCGCCGTTGACGGGGAAAAAAATCGCTCATTAATCGGATTCATTAATCGATTATGGCAAAACGAAGCCCCCGCGCAGTTTCGCAAACTGTTCGGGGGTTTTCGTTCGGTGATTTAAATTTTAGACATACTCGTGTAGTTCTCGTGCCAAAAATATATCACAGCCAAAAATTTTTTGCAATTTTTTTGAGAAACGCCCGCCAAAATCATTTTCGGACAAAAAAATCGCTCAAACGTCGATTCAAGCGATTTAAATCAAAAATTTTGCTTCAGTCGTCGTTGACGGGGAAAAATTTCTTGTCGTCGAGCAAATTTGCAACGCGTTCGATAATTTTTTCGGCAAGCGCGGACTTTTTCATCTTCGGGAAGCTCTCAACAGTGCCGTCGCGCCAAATAATCGACGCAATGTTGGTTGACGTGCCGAAACCCGCGCCCTCGGCAGTCACGTCGTTGGCGACAATGAAATTTAAATTCTTTTCGGCAAGTTTTTTGTTCGCGTACTCCAAAACGTTTTGAGTTTCGGCGGCGAAACCGACCAGAATTTGATTTTGCTTGAGCGTGCCGAGTTCGCGAAGAATATCGGGGTTTTTTACAAGCTCAAGCGTCAAAATTTCGTCGGACTTCTTGATTTTCTGCGCGGCGGGATTTTTTACGCGGAAATCGGCGACTGCGGCGGACATAATCACGGCGTCGACCGAATCGAAAACTTTTAAAACTTCTTCGCGCATTTGAGTTGCAGATTCGACGCGAATCACCGTTAAATTTTTCGGCGGCTCGACTTCGATTTTTCCGGCGACCAAAATTACTTCCGCGCCTGAATCAGCAGCAGATTTTGCAATTTCGCAACCCATGCGTCCCGAAGAACGATTTCCGATATAACGCACGGGATCAATCGCTTCGACGGTGCCGCCCGCCGTCACGAGAATTTTTTTGCCGCTTAAAATTGGTTCGCAGAAAATTTTTTCAAGCTCCGCGCAGATTTCCACGGGTTCGGGCAGACGACCTTTGCCGCTCGTCCCGCAAGCAAGTTCGCCCGTCGCAGGCTCCAAAATTTTCACACCGCGAGATTTTAAAATTTCCAAATTCGTTTGCGTCGCGGGATTGTCGAACATTTTCGTATTCATCGACGGGGCAACCAAAATTTTTTTGTCGCAAGCCAAAACCGTCGTCGTCAACAAATCGTCGCAAATTCCGTTCGCCATCTTCGCCAAAAAATTCGCGGTGGCGGGCGCAATCAAAATCGCGTCGGCAAAATCCGCAAGCGCAATGTGTGCGACATGAAAATTCGCCGCGTCGCCGAACATTTCGACGGACACGGCGTTACCCGTAATTTCTTGAAACGTTCTGGGCGAAACAAATTCGGTTGCGTTTTTGGTCATCATCACGCGGACATTCGCGCCGGATTTTTTCAAGCGACTGGCAACCTCAACGACTTTGTAAGCCGCAATGCCGCCCGTCACGCCGATTAAAATATTTTTGTTCGTGAGCATCGGTCAATTCCTTATCGAATAAAAATTTGTAAGGTTCGAGCGCGGCGACAACGTCGGAAAATTTTTCGGTCGTAACGCGTCAACTGTTTGGTTACTTTTTAAAAGTAACTTTTTGTCGGCAAGCATTGTTCAGCCGTTCATTTCATCTCGTAAGAAATTTTGCCCTCGTTAATTTCTTCCATTGCGTTGGTGACGAATTTGTTTGCGCGATTTTCGACGCGACAAGGTGCGCCGCTCAAAAGTTCGCGAGCACGTTTCGACGCCAAAATCACCAGCGCATAACGGCTGTGAACTTGTTTAAGCATCGAATCCGTCGAAGGATTAACCATGCTCAGCGGTGTTGCGTTCAATTTCATTTAAAAAACCTCCAAAATCTTGAAGAATTCTTTGGGCGTGACTGCCGAAATTTTACCGGCGGCGAAATCTTTAACGTTGCGCGTGACGATATAATCTGCGTTCAGACTCAAGGCGCATTGCAGTTGCAGGCAGTCTTCAAAGTCCGAAAAATCGCGATTGCTGAGAGCCGCGATTAATTTACGCAAGTCGATTGCCTCCACTTGAAAAATTTTGCAGAGTCTCGAAAGAATTTCCCGCAATTCGTCCGCCGTAAAATTTTTGCGCAGAATGTACGCCATATTAACGACGGAATGCGCGGCAATAACACCGTCAATCTTTTCTTGTCGGCAAAGTTCAAAAACTTTTAAAGCGTCGTCAAAAAACGGCTCCCTTCTCGCCACAAAATCAATTAGGATATTTGTATCAAGCAGGATTCGCATTGCCAAATTTCTCCTCACGATATTGTGCCAATTCTTTTTTGTCGTCTAGTTCGGGAATCGGCTTACTCAATCGGAGCAAATCCTCAAATGCAACGCGTTTTTCTTCGAGCCGTTGAGTTTTAGACAGTCGGCGCAAATTTTCGGCTTGGAGAAATTTTATCACCGCGAAAAGATTTTCTTCGGGGACAGTCTCCAAAAGTTGAAATGCCTCTTGTCTTAATGTCGTCACGCGAATCACACCCTTAAAAGTTGAATTTGTCGGTATTGCGGGCGACTTTGCAGCGTTCGGCGGCCAAAATCGATTTAATTTGCGCGGCGGCGTTTTCAATCGTGTCGTTGACGACGGCATAATCGTATTCGCGCCCGATTTGAATTTCCGCAACGGCGTTTTTCAATCGACGATTCAAACTTTCGGGCGTTTCGGAGCCGCGACCTTCGATACGTCGCCTGAGTTCTTCGAGTGACGGCGGCAACAGAAAAATATAAACGCCGTCGGGACATTTTTTCTTGACGTTGAGCGCGCCTTGCACGTCAATTTCAAGCAAAACATCTTCGCCGCGATTTAATTGCTCTTCGATTTTGTTCAGCGGCGTCCCGTAAAAATTCCCGTAAACTTCGGCGTACTCCAGAAATTTTTCGTCGGCAATCCACTGCTTAAATTCGTCGACGCTCAAGAAATAATATTCTCGCCCGTCGACTTCGCCTTGACGGGGCTTGCGTGTCGTTGCGGAAATCGAATAGGAAATTTTCGGCAAGTCGGCAAGAATTTTTTTGCAGACGGTGCCTTTGCCCGTGCCGCTCGCGCCCGAAATTACAATCAAAAGTCCGCGTTCCATTTCAAAAGTCATCCATAAGCGTTGATTTTTTCGGCGTCGTTGCGGAAGTCGTTTCGACCGTCGCAGTAGTTTCGGTTTTCGTCGAAGGCACGGAAATTTCTTCGGGGAAATTGAATTCGCCCGTGTAAACTTTTTCCGCCGCGCCCGTCATGAAAATATGATTGTTTTCGCGCCACTCAATTTCAAGTTCGCCGCCGTCGAGAATCACGGTTGACTTTTTGTCCGCCAAGCCGTTCAAATTTGCCGCGACCGCCGTGGCACAAGCTCCCGTGCCGCAAGCCAAAGTAATTCCGCTGCCGCGTTCCCAAACACGCATCCGCAATTTGTTTTTGCCGACAACCTGAACGAATTCGGTATTCGTCTTGCGCGGGAAAATTTCATGCGTCTCGAATTTACTGCCGATTTTTTCCAAGTCAACCGCTTTGATGTCGTCGACGAAAATGACGCAATGCGGGTTGCCCATCGACACGCACGTCATTTTATATTTGACGCCGTCAACAACAATCGGTTCGCCGACAAGTTTTTGTGAGCCGAAACCGTCAACGGGAATTTCGTC
>CAMUZL010000118.1 GCA_947165185.1 uncultured Selenomonadales bacterium | reverse complement strand
GCAACTATTACGTCATTGCGGCGGCTATGGCGGGCGGCATGGTTCCCCCGATTGCGATTGCCATTGCGATAATTTTCTTCAAGAATAAGTTCACGAAGAATGAACAAAAAACAACGGTAACAAATATTTTGATGGGGTGCTCATTCATCTCCGAAGCTGCGATCCCGTTTGCAGCGGGAGACCCGTTGCATGTCATTCCCGCTTGCGTCGTCGGTTCGGCGATTGCAGGCGCGGGCGTTATGGCGTTCGGATGTCAACTTATGGCACCTCACGGCGGAATTTTCGTCATTCCCACAATTACCAATCCGGCAATGTATTTGCTCTCGATTATCGTCGGCTCGATTGTCGGCGGCGTGATTCTCGGCATAATTCGCAAACCGCGTCCGCAAGATTGACAAATTAATTTCCAAACAAAAAACGGCGGCAGGCTCGAAAGCTTGTCGCCGAATTTTTTTGCGGTTAATCGTCCGTGCGTTTCATAAGATATTCGGCAGGCAGTCCAAAAATTTCAACGAGTTTGGAAATTTCTTCAGCCGTGAAATTCTTCTCGCCGTGCATTTTTTTGGAGATTGCCTTATACGACAAACCCAAAAGTTCACCGAGCACGGCATAAGTCATCTTACGTTTCTGCATTTCGTTGAACAAATTTTTGTAGGGGGTTTTGCCGCGATTCGATATTGTCACGACAACTCCGTCGTCTCGTGCCAACAAATATTCTGCGGACAGTCCGAAAATCTCGACGAGGTTGGCAATGTCTTTCCATGTGAAATTTTGTTGTCCGCTTATTCTGCGTGAAAAATTGCCTTGAGATATGCCAATCAGTTGCGCCAATCCCGCATAGGAAAGTTGACGCTTATCCATTTCGGCAAGCAAATTTTTGTACGGCGATTCGCCGCGTTGATTCACTGAAAATTTCATACGATTTTCGGCGGTGTGATGTCTTCCGTAGAACGAATTATTTTCACCGCACTTTGATTTTGGCAATGAAGGTTGACCGTCGTCGCGTTGCATCAGATATTCTATGGGAAGATTGAAAATTTCAGACAGCTTAGCCCATTCAGTTTCCGTGAAGTTCCGTATGCCGCGTATTTTTCGAGAAATGGATTGATGTCTCAATCCCATGAGTTTTGCAAGGCTTCTATACGTAAGTTTCCGCTCTGTTATTGCCTTCAATAAATTTTTGAACGGACTTTCTTTACGCTTGGTTTCGGAAGCTTTTGCACACTGTTCGATTGACTTTGGAATGCCCGTTTGCGCTGCTGCCATTTTTGCACGTGCTTCCTTCGTTGGACAATGCCCCAAGCCGTTTTTATTTCCGATTTGAGCCTTCGCGATTTTCTTTCGCGTCTCTTCAGAAAGATGTGTGCCTGTATGTGCCGCCGACATTCTGGCTCGCGTTTCGGCCGTGTGTGACCAGCCGCTGTCACCGCCGTCCGTGCAGTTGTAGCCGTTCGGAGTTTTGCAGTTGAAAAACGCAATCCAAAAAATTTCGCGCTCGTTGAGTTGTTCGCGGGTTTCACATTCCTCAATAACTTCGATTGTGAAATTTTCTTTGCCGTATTTGCGAATTGCTTTCCCAATGAGAGAATCCGCCTGCGCGTGTTGTTTAAAACGTTCCGCCAACGTCTGAACCGTTTGCCCGACGTACATTTTGCCCGTGATTTTGTTGATGAGCAGGTAGATCACTCCGTAAATCATGAACATTTCCCCTTTCATTTGACAGCGCGCCGCAAGCGTTGTAAAATCAAAATGCTTGTTTTGCTCTGTTGTGTTATGTTTTTCGTTCTTCGATTAAATTCTAGCACGCAGGGTTTTTTTAGTCAACGAATCACCTGCAATAAAAAAAATCCCTCGTCAACAAACGACGGGGGAATTTTTTTTCGGTGAGTTTCAATAACGATGATGTTGCGGTTTCATGCGGACGACGGTTATTTTCGGGTCGGAACTTTTTTCCAGCTCCATAACCATGAACGAGCCGCGAGTATCGTCACGCGGGCGCGAGGCACTGCCGGGATTTAAAATAATCGGCGGCCCCATGAGATATTCGACAATGTGAGTGTGGCCGTAAACCGCAATGTCCGCGTTCTGCGATTCGGCTGCCTCCATGATATATTCTTGCGTGTAGCGCACGCCGTAATTGTGTCCGTGAGTGATAAAAATTCTGTGGTCAGCCGCCTCGATAATTTTTTCGTAGCAAATATCGCCCGTCGGCCAATCGCAGTTGCCCGCCACGCCGTAAACGGGCACGTCAACCAATGATTGCAAATACTCGGCGTCGGGCGTGCAGTCGCCCATGTGAAGCCACATATCCATTTTTTGCGCGATACTTACCGCTTGATCTATCGCCGACCAATTTCCGTGAGTGTCGCTGATGAGTCCTATCTTCACGGTAAACGCCCCTTTAACTTTAGAATCATTTTTTCAAGAGCCGCACCTCTGTGGCTGATTGAATTTTTTTCGGCGGGAGAAATTTCCGCCATAGTTCGGCTTTCGCTCAAGTAAAAGTAGGGGTCGTAGCCGAAGCCGCCGCTCCCTTTGGGAACGATTTTGATTGTGCCGTCAACTTTGCCGTCCGTGACAATTTCCGTGCCGTCGGTGTCGACGAAGGCCAACGCGCATCGATAATCCGCCTTCGATTCGGTGACGCCGATTTTTTTCAGTTCATTGACGAGCGTTTGATTGTTCGTGCCGTCGTCGGCGTGGTAGCCGGAAAATCTTGCGGAGTAAACGCCGGGCAGTCCGCCGAGCGCGTCGACTTCCAAACCCGAATCATCGGCAAGGCAGGCAAGTTTCGTGCGGGTGGCGAAAAATCTTGCTTTAATCAGTGCGTTGTCCTCGAAAGTTTTGCCGTCCTCAACGGCGTCGGGCATGTCGTCGAAATCGGCAAGCGAAACAATTTCAACGGGCAAACTTTGGAGGGCAAGGCGAATTTCCTTGAGCTTATCCGAGTTCTTCGACGCGAGTAAAATTTTTTTCAAAAGATATCCCTCCCGAATGCAATGCGTAATGCGTAATTCGTAATGCGTAATGAATTTTTTCCTTGACATTAAATCGGTTGCGAAACTTCAATGGGCGTTAAAAAATTTTTGTCGACGCTAAAAAGTTTGTCACGTTAAAATTTCTGCACGCAAAAAATTTTCATCCGCCGCGTTCAAACGTTGACACATTAAATTTCTGCGCGAAAAATTTTTCAGCCGACACGCCCGACACGCCAAACCAAATCGCGACCGAGCGCGTCTTTTTGCAAGGAAATTAATTCGTCAATGCCGACTTGCGCCAAATCCAAAAGTTCGTTGAGTTGCGAGCGCGTGAACGAATTTTTTTCGGCGGTTATCTGAACTTCGACGAGTTCGCCCGCGCCCGTCATTACGACGTTGCAATCCGCCGCCGCCGCAGAATCTTCCGCGAAACATAAATCAAGAATTTTTTCGCCGTCGGGGGTGATGCCCGCCGAAACCGCCGCAACGAAATCTTTCACGGCAAAAGCGTCGCCGACCGTGTAAATTGTTTCGCAGGCCTCGACCAGTGCCACAAATGCGCCCGTTATCGACGCCGTGCGCGTGCCGCCGTCCGCTTGAATAACGTCGCAGTCAATCGTTATTGTGCGTTCGCCGATTTTCGACAAGTCCGTCACCGACCGCAACGCCCGCCCGATTAATCGCTGAATTTCCGCCGTGCGACCGCTCATCTTCGCCGAACGTTCGCGAACAATTCTTTCAGCCGCCGCGCCGGGCAACATGGAATATTCCGCCGTCAACCAGCCGCTTCCCGTGCCCTTCAGGAAATACGGGACGTGATCTTCAATCGTCGCCGCGCAGATAACTTTCGTGTTGCCGACTTCAATCAGCGCGGAACCTGCGGGAAATTTTTGCGCCCGACGCGTCAAAGAAACTTCGCGCAATTCGTCCGCCCGTCGTTTGTCAAATCTCAAGCTCTCACCTCCCGCCGAAAAATAAAAAATAGCTGTCACATTGTACACAAAATCTTTTCGCGCCGCAATGTCTTGTAAAAATTTTGTTCGCGCCGTAATTGACGAGTTTTGAGCCCTGTTGTAGAATCAATGAAAATTTTTGAATGGGACGGTTGATTGAATGCCGATATATGTTTGGGCGTTCGCGGCGGCGTTAATCGTTTCGTTGCTCGCAATGCCGGCCGTGATTGCCTTGGCGAAAAAAACGGGCGCGATGGACGCTCCGAATGCTCGAAAAGTTCACAAAAAACCCGTGCCGCGAATCGGCGGACTTGGGATTTACGCGGGCTTTATGGCGGCGATATTTTTTGTCGCGATAAATTTCGGCTTCGACGGCGAACAAGCCAAAGAGACCGTCGGGCTGGTTTTGTCTGGCAGTTTAATCGTCGCGCTCGGTTTGCTTGACGATTATAAAAATCTTCCCGCGAAAGTAAAATTGCTCGGACAAATTTTCGCGGCAACTTTTTTGGTTTTGTTCTTCGACGTGCGAATTGATTTCGTGACAGACCCGTTCGGCGGTTATTTGTATCTCGAATGGTTCGCGATACCCGCGACAATTTTTTGGCTCGTCGGCTTGACGAACACGGTCAACTTAATCGACGGGCTTGACGGGCTGGCGGCGGGCGTCGCGTCAATCGCCTCGATAACAATAATGTTCGTCGCACTCGACCAAAATTTAATTTTGGTTGCGGTTTTGACGGCGGCACTTGCGGGCGCGGCTGTCGGATTTTTGAAATACAACTTCAACCCCGCAGAAATTTTCATGGGCGACACCGGCTCAATGTTTTTGGGCTTCATGCTCGCGGGAATTTCGGTTACCGGCTCGGTGAAATCAGTTGCGACAATCGCGCTTATCGTCCCGATTTTCGCGTTGGCTTTGCCGATTTTGGACACGACATTTGCAATCGTCAGACGTTTTCGCGGCGGCGTCCCGATTTTCAAACCCGATAAAGGTCACCTGCACCACAGACTTTTGAGCGTCGGTTTCACGCAACGGCAGGCGGTTTTGTTAATGTACGTTATCAGCGCGCTTTTCGGCTTGAGCGCAATCGCAATGACGGAAGTCAGCCGACAAGTCGCCGTGTTGATTCTGCTGATTATCATCGTCGCAATAGTTTACGGCGTAAAAAAACTCGGTATCGCTCGTCCCGCGAAGTAGTTTTAAGGTTGAGCGGTCAAAAAAATTGTTCCCCCGCTTTTAAGGCGGCGGCGTAAAAAAAGCTCGGCATCGCCCGACCAAGCAACCAGGAGACAGTTTATGGAAAAATTAAAAGTCATGTCGATTTTCGGCACGCGTCCCGAAGCGATTAAAATGGCACCCGTCGTTTTGGAACTTCAACGGCAACCCGAAATTGAATCGGTCGTGGCGGTCACGGCTCAACATCGCGAAATGCTCGACCAAGTCTTGAAACTGTTCGCAATCCGTCCCGATTTCGATTTAAACATCATGAGCGAAGGGCAGACGCTTTTCGACATAACAAGCCGCGCACTTTTGGGGCTGGACAAAGTTTTGTGCGAATTTAATCCGAACGTCGTACTTGTTCACGGCGACACGACGACGACTTTCGCGGGCGCGTTGGCGGCTTACTATCATCAAATCGAAGTCGGGCACGTCGAGGCCGGTCTTCGCACGCGCAACAAATTTTCGCCGTACCCCGAAGAAATGAATAGACGTTTGACGGGCGCACTTGCCGATTTAAATTTCGCTCCGACAGTCACGGCCAAAGAAAATCTCCTGCGCGAAAACGTCGACGCGGAAAAAATTTTCGTCACGGGCAACACCGTTATTGACGCGCTTTATCAAACCGTTTGCCGCGATTTCAAATTCACGGGCGAACTTGCAAACGTCGACTTTGACGGCAGAAAAATTATTTTGGTCACCACGCACCGCCGCGAAAATTTGGGCGAACCGATGCGCAACGTTTACAAAGCTTTAAAGTCGCTCGTCGAAGAATTTCCGAACGTCGAGATAATTTTTCCCGTGCACAAAAATCCCAAAGTCCGCGAAGTCGTCAACGCCGAACTCGGAAATTTGGAACGCGTGCGCTTAACCGACCCGATGGATTATGAGCCGTTCGCGAATTTGATGAGCCGCGCAGATTTGATTTTGACGGATTCGGGCGGCGTGCAGGAAGAAGCCCCCGCGCTCGGCAAGCCCGTTTTGGTTTTGCGCGACACGACCGAACGCCCCGAAGCCGTTAACGCGGGCACGGTGAAACTTATCGGCACCGACCGCGAAAAAGTTTACTCGACGGCGAAAATTTTGCTCACGGACACGGCGGAATATCGCAAGATGGCGGAAGCGCGCAGTCCTTACGGCGACGGACACGCGTCCGAAAGAATCGTTCGGGCTCTGCTTTGGAAGCACGGCATTTCCGACGAACGACCGAAAGAATTTGCGGGATAAAAATTTCGTAACGTCACGGCGCGGCGATAACGTTGGATTAATCGGAACGTTGCAACGCGTCAACTGTTTGGTTACTTTTTAAAAGTAACCGCGGCGATAACGCTTGATTGCCACAATGACGCGAAGCGTCAACTGTTTGTCCACTTTTTAAAAGTGGCGCCCGAAAGAATTCGTCGGCTGAAGTTTTCGACGTTAAAAACATATCGACAGTTCTGCCGCTCCCGGAGCGGTTATTTTTTTACAATGTCACCCGACGCGAAGTTTCGCACGGTCAAAAAAATGTTTGACGCGCCGCGAATTTTCATGCTAAATTACCGGCGAAGGGAAGTGGTTTTATGTTTCCAAACATGACACGCAGAGAATTCCTCAAGACAACTTCAATGGCGGCTCTTGCTCTCGCGGCGGCGGGGCTTCCACTCGGCAACAAAGTTTTCGCGGCCGATAACTGCACCGTGAAAACTCGTTACGGCACGTATAACGGCTTTGTCGACAAGCAAGGTGTAAAAACGTGGCTCGGCATTCCCTACTCTCAACCGCCCGTCGGCAAACTTCGTTGGCGCGCTCCCGAACCGTTGAAACCGTCGAACAAAACTTTCGACGCGAAAAAATTCGGCTTCAGGGCTGTTCAAATCGATGACGGAGAAGAAGGCTCATCTACCACTCCGCAAAGCGAAGACTGCTTGACGCTCAACATTTGGACACGCGGCAACGGCAAAAACAAGCCCGTCATGGTATGGATTCACGGCGGAGCTTTTTCCTTTGAAAGCACAAGTGACGCGATTTATTACGGCAGCAA
>CAMUZL010000117.1 GCA_947165185.1 uncultured Selenomonadales bacterium | reverse complement strand
GCGAAGCGTGGACGAAGCCCGAACCGAAAATCAAAACGGGTTATCTTGCGCGTTACGCGAAACTCACAACTTCGGCGTCGACGGGCGCGGTCTTGAAAGTTTGAGGTCATCTCATGTACTGGGAAGAAACTTTCGGCGGGCGACTGAAAACTTTTCTGCGCGACGAACAATTTATTTTTCACGCGCCGATGAACGAACACACGACATTTAAAATCGGCGGCGAGGCGGACGTTTTGATTTTCCCGTCAAGCGCGGACGACGTGTCGAAAATTTTTAAGCTCGTCGACGAATTTTGTTTGCCGTGCACGATTTTGGGCAACGGCTCAAATGTTTTGGTGCGCGACAAAGGAATTCGCGGCGCGGTCGTCAAGTTCACCGAAAAATTTTTCGGCGACATGCGTTGCGACGGGCAACGGCTCGTGGCGTGTGCGGGTGCACAGTTGAAAGACGTTTCGGCTTTCGCGGCGGAAAATTCACTGACGGGCATGGAATTTGCTTGCGGAATCCCCGGCAGTATCGGCGGCGCAATTTTCATGAACGCGGGCGCATATGACGGCGAAATGAAAAATACCGTCGCAAGTGTCAAAGCCGTCAGTCGCAACGGAGAGTTTATCGAATTCAGCGGCGCAAGTCTCGGCTTGGGTTATCGTCACAGCAATTTTCAGGAAAACGGTTGCGCGATTTGCGAAGTCGAATTGATTTTGCAACGCGGCAACATCGACGAAATCAAAAATAAAATGGCGGACTTCACCGAACGCCGCGAGAGCAAACAACCGCTTGACTTGCCGAGCGCGGGCTCAACTTTCAAACGCCCGAAAGGTTATTTCGCGGGCACGTTGATTGACAAAACCGGCTTGAAGGGATTGAAAGTCGGCGGCGCAATGGTTTCCGAAAAACATGCGGGCTTCGTCGTGAACACCGGCGGCGCGACCGCTCAAGACGTTTTGAATTTGATTGAGGAAGTCAAGCGCAGAGTTTGCGAGGCGCACGGCGTCACCTTGATGCCCGAAGTGCGAATCATCGGCGAGGAATAAATTATGGCAGAAAAAATCCCGCTCGTATCCGTCATTATCCCGATGTACAACGCGGCGAAGTTCATAACGCAGACGCTTGAATGTTTGCTTTACCAGAGCATGAAAGATTTTGAAGTCGTCGTGGCGGACGATTGCTCAACCGACAACTCAATCGAAGTCGTTCAAAATTTCGCGTCGAATTTCGGCGGGCGTTTAAAAATTATCAAGCTCCCGAAAAATACCGGCACGCCCGACATTCCGCGCAACGAGGCGATAAAAGTTGCCGACGGAAAATATGTCACGTTTCTGGACGACGACGATTTTTTCACGCCGCCCGCGCTGGAAGAACTTTCGACGCTTGCCGAAGAATTTCAAGCCGACGTTGTTCACACGGACGAATTTTTCGCCTTCGACTCCACGGGCAAAAATTTTTCGTCGTTTGAAGATTTGGTGAGCAACGAAACTTTTACCGTCAAAACTTGCCGAAAAGCAAACTCTCAACCTCTGCAACAGGCAACCGAAATTTCCGCCGACATTTCCGAACGAATGAACGAATCAAGCTTTGGCTCAACGACGAATTTCAATGGGCAACTTGGGCGTTATTTTTCCGAAAAGATTTTTGGACTGCCAACAAGTTAAATTTCCCGCGCATGACCGTTTCGGGCGACACGTTGGGGAATTTCTATTGCCTGTGTCTGGCGAAAAAATTATTGCGCGTGCCGAACGTAACTTACATTCACAGAGGCAATCCCGAATCAATCACGAACGAGGCGGCCGATTCGGAAAAATATCTTCGCAAATAGCTGAGCGATTTAACCGTCGGCTTTCGGGAGTTCGTAAAGTTCATGGATAAAATTTCCTTCTTCCGCGAAAAAATCGGCTATCGTTATGCCGTGTTGAATTGGTTTTTTGAAAAGTTCATGCGGGACGCGCAACAACTTCCGTTCGCTTACGCGCAAGTTCATCCCGCGTTGCTCAACCGAATTATCGAAAAAGAATTTTCGGGCGATGACGCGGCGTTGAGTGCATACCTTTTTAACGTCGTAAATCTTCAGCGGCTCGAACTTGCAAAGTTTCACAAGCAGTAAAGTTTCAAAGGAGTTTCAAACATGATTAAAGATGCCATCGTTAAAATCGTCAACAAGGGAGATTTAACCTACGGCGAAGCTTTTGCCGTGATGAATGAAATTATGAGCGGCGAGACTTCCGCGACACAAAATGCGGCGTTCCTGTCCGCGCTGTCGACGAAAAACGCTCGTGCGGAAACAACCGACGAAATTGCGGGTTGCGCGGCGGCAATGCGTGCACACGCGACACAAGTCGAAACGGGCATGGAACTTTTCGAGATTGTCGGGACGGGCGGCGACAATTCCCAAAGCTTTAACATTTCGACGACCTCGGCGATTATCGCGGCGGCGGGCGGCATGAAAGTTGCCAAACACGGAAATCGTGCAGCGTCGTCAAAATGCGGCGCGGCGGATTGTTTGGAAGCTCTCGGCGTCAACATCGACCAAAGCCCCGAAAAATGTATCGAACTGCTGAACGAAGTCGGCATCTGTTTTTTCTTCGCGCAAAAATATCACAGCTCAATGAAATATGTCGGCGCGATTCGTCGCGAATTGGGTTTTCGCACGGTTTTTAACATTCTCGGTCCGTTGACGAACCCCGGCAAGCCGTCAATGCAAATTCTCGGCGTCTACGACGAATATCTTGTCGCGCCGCTCGCGCAGGTTTTAATCGGGCTTGGCGTCAAACGCGGCATGGTTGTTTTCGGGCGCGATAAACTCGACGAAATTTCTTTGAGCGCGCCGACTTCCGTTTGTGAGATTAACGACGGCTGGATTAAAAATTTTGTCATCACGCCCGAAGATTTCGGCTTTGCTCGTTGCACGCGGGAAGATTTGCGCGGCGGCGATCCTGCGGAAAATGCGGCGATAACTCGTTCAATCTTGAGCGGCGAACACGGTCACAAACGCAACGCGGTCTTGCTCAACGCGGGTGCGGCTCTTTACGTCGGCGGCAAGGCTGAAACTTTTAAAGCGGGCGTCGAACTTGCGGCTCAGCTCATCGACAGCGGCAAAGCTACGGAAACTCTTAACAAATTCGTCGAGGCGTCGCAGGCATGAACATTTTGGAAGAAATTGCCGAGTGCGCAAAAATTCGCGTCGCAGGCTACAAAGTTGTCGGGAATTCAGCCGAAGTCAAAGACATTGCGTTGAGTTTGCCGCGAAAAAATAATTTCCCCTTTGAATTGGCGTTGAAAAAACCGTGGCTTGCGTTTATCTGCGAATGCAAAAAAGCTTCCCCGTCGAAAGGTTTAATCGCCGAAAATTTTCCGCACGTCGAAATTGCCAAAGCTTACGAGTCGGCGGGTGCGGACGCAATTTCGATTTTGACGGAGCCGAAATATTTTTTGGGCGAAGATGAATTTCTTGCCGACATTGCCCGCGAAGTTTCGATACCGTGTCTGCGGAAAGATTTTGTCGTCGACGAGTACATGATTTACCAGGCGAAAATTTTGGGCGCGGATGCCGTGCTTTTAATCTGCGCGATTCTCGACGACGTTCAGCTGAAAAATTTTATCGCGACGTGTGACGAACTCGGCTTGAGCGCGTTGGTTGAGGCGCACGACGAAAACGAAATTCGACGGGCTTTGAACTGCGGGGCGCGTGTTATCGGCGTGAACAATCGCAACTTGAAAAATTTTTCCGTCGACATGAGCAACGCCGAAAAACTTCGCGAACTCGTTCCGCCCGAAAAAATTTTCGTTTCGGAAAGCGGCGTGCAAACTGCCGACGACGTGAAAAAAATTCGTGCGCTCGGTGCGGACGCGGTTTTAATTGGCGAAACTTTAATGCGTGCGGTTGACAAAAAATCCAAGCTTGCGGAACTGCGGGGCAACAGTTTATGACCCGCTTTAAAAGCGGGGGAACAGTTGACGCGTTGCGGCGTTACGATTAATTCAACGTTATCGCCGCGCCGAAACTCATCGAAAGGAAATTTTCATGACACGAATTAAATTCTGCGGTCTGCGCACGCTTGACGACATTTACGCCGTGAACGAAATTTTTCCCGAATATGTCGGCTTTGTCTTCGCGCCGAAAAGCAAACGTTACATCACGCCCGAAACTGCCGAAAAACTTCGCGGTGCGCTGTCGAAAAAAATTTGTGCGGTCGGCGTCTTCGTCAACGAAAATTTTCAAACGGTCGGCGAACTTTTGAACGCGGGCATTATCGACGCGGCGCAACTTCACGGCGACGAAACCGACGATTACATCAAAAATCTGCGCGGCATCACGAACAAGCCGATTATCAAGGCGTTTCGTTTCGACAAGCTCGAAGAAACTTCGGCGGATTTCGTGTTGATTGACGCGGGCGCGGGTGACGGACGAACTTTCGATTGGCAACCGTTGAAAAATTTTCGGCGCGAATATTTTCTTGCGGGCGGACTGAATTCCGAAAACGTTGCCGACGCGATTAAATTTTTGCAACCGTTTGCCGTTGACGTGAGCAGCGGCATTGAAACCGACGGGCGAAAAGATTTTCAGAAAATGACGGCGTTCGCAAACGTCGTGCGAAAATAAATCATTGCCAAAACTCTTCTCCCTTGTCCCTTAGACGGAGGAATTTTTTATGACGAATCAAAACGGACGCTTCGGCGTCTACGGCGGGCAATACATTCCCGAAACGTTGATGAACGCGGTTATCGAACTGGAGGCGGCTTACAACCGTTTCAAGGACGACGAAAATTTTAACCGCGAACTCGACGAACTTTTTAAAAATTACGCGGGACGCCCGTCGCTTTTATATTTCGCGGAACAGATGACAAACGACCTGGGCGGCGCGAAAATTTATCTCAAGCGCGAAGATTTAAACCACACCGGTTCCCACAAAATTAACAACGTGCTCGGTCAAGCTCTGCTTGCAAAAAAAATGGGCAAGACTAGACTGATTGCCGAAACGGGCGCGGGTCAACACGGTGTCGCAACCGCCACCGCCGCCGCATTGCTCAAAATGGATTGCGTCGTTTTTATGGGCGTCGAAGATACAATCCGTCAAGCTCTGAACGTTTACCGCATGAAACTTTTGGGCGCGGAAGTTGTCGCCGTCAAAAGCGGCACCGGCACGCTTAAAGACGCAGTGAGCGAAACTTTCCGCGAGTGGACTGCGCGAATTGCCGACACGCATTATTGTTTGGGTTCCGTCATGGGGCCGCATCCTTTCCCGACGATTGTCCGCGACTTTCAAGCCGTCATCTCGAAGGAAATTAAGGCTCAAGTTCTCGAACGCGAAGGAAAATTGCCCGACGCGGTTGTCGCCTGTTGCGGCGGCGGCTCGAATTCAATCGGCACGTTTTACAATTTCATCAACGACAAAACCGTTCGGCTTATCGGTTGCGAGGCGGCGGGACGCGGCGTCGACACGTTTGAAACTGCGGCGACGATTGCCACGGGACGCACGGGAATTTTTCACGGCATGAAAAGTTATTTCTGTCAGGACAAGTACGGACAAATTGCGCCCGTTTATTCGATTTCGGCGGGTCTCGATTATCCCGGTATCGGGCCGGAACATGCGTGGTTGCACGACATCGGACGCGCCGAATATGTTCCCGTGACCGACGCGGAAGCCGTCGACGCTTTTGAATATCTTTCGCGCACGGAGGGAATTATTCCCGCGATTGAATCCGCGCACGCCGTTGCTCACGTCATGAAAATTGCGCCGAAGATGTCCCGCGATAAAATTATCGTCGTCACGCTTTCGGGACGCGGCGACAAAGATTGTGCGTCCGTCGCCCGCTACAGAGGTGAAACTATCGATGAGCTTTGAGCTTTAAGCTTTAAGCTTTAAGCTTTGAGCTTTTAAGCGATAATCTAAACGCTCACAAAGGAGAATTTAACATGAGCGATAGAATCAAAACGGCGTTCGCACGCGGCAAGGCATTTATCCCGTTCATCACGTGCGGCGACCCGAATTTGGAGACGACAGCCGCAGTTGTCCGCGCAGCAGTTCAAAACGGAGCGGATTTGATTGAGCTGGGCATTCCGTTTTCAGACCCGACCGCCGAAGGTGTCGTAATTCAAGCGGCGAATCTTCGCGCACTTCAAGGCGGCGTCACGACCGATAAAATTTTCGACATGGTTCGCGACCTGCGCGGCGACGTAAAAATTCCGTTCGTGTTTATGACTTATGCCAACGTGATTTTTTCTTACGGCGCGGAAAAATTTTTTGCGAAGTGTCAGGAACTCGGCGTTGACGGCGTAATTTTGCCCGATGTGCCGTTTGAGGAGAAAGACGAATTTTTATCGACGTGCAGAAAATTCGGCGTGGATTTAATTTCGATGATTGCCCCGACTTCCGAACAACGAATTGCAATGATTGCCCGCGAAGCCGAAGGTTTCGTTTATGTCGTGTCGAGTCTCGGCGTGACGGGCGTGCGCAGTGAAATTAAAACCGATTTGGCGTCGATTGTCGCGTCAATTCGGGCGAACACAAAAATTCCTTGCGCAATCGGTTTCGGAATTTCGACGCCCGCGCAGGCTCAACAAATGGCAAAAATTTCGGACGGCGCGATTGTCGGTTCGGCGATAATAAAAATTCTTGCGGCACACGGCGAAGCGGCTCCGTCCTTTGTCGGGGAGTACGTTCGCGAAATGAAAGATGCGATAAAAAATATTTAGCGTCTCCAAATTCCAAATTACTTGAAGGAGGTCTGATTTATGTTTAAAAAATTTTTTGCGGCGGTGTTGCTCGTGACGGCACTGCTCGCGACGGGTTGCGGAGGCGGCGACAAACCTGCCGAAAATCCCGACGCGAAAAAATCCGCCAACAAGCTCGTGATTTACACGTCAATGAAAGAATCGCTAATCGGCGGCATCGTCGAAGGTTTCAAGGCGAAATATCCCGACATTGACGTTGATTGGCAATCGGCGGGCGCGGGCAAAATTATGGCGAAACTCGAAGCCGAACGCCAAAGCGGTCACCTTATGGCGGACATCATCTGGACAAGCGAAGTCCCCGATTTTTATCAGATGAAAAACGAAGGCTTGCTTGAACAGTACACGCCCGCAGGTTTCGACGAGGTTTTGAATCCGTTCGACGACTATGACGGCTCGTTTACTGCGGCGCGGCTCGGAACGTTGGGCATCGTCATCAACACGACGAAAATCAAAACTCCGCCCGAATCGTGGGAAACGATAGCCACCGACGCGAATTACA
>CAMUZL010000116.1 GCA_947165185.1 uncultured Selenomonadales bacterium | reverse complement strand
GTGTCGCCCGACGCAATCAAGATGGTCGAAAAAGAATTGGTCGAGTGGGCAGACAATTTCAGATGCCCCGAAGAAAACGTCAAGGAAGTCGTCAAACAGCTCCGCGAAAATCCGCTTATCCCAAAAGATGTCAAAGTTCACGGCTTGATTTTCCATCCCCGCAGCGGCAAATTGGAGTTGCTTGACCGCGAGTAATTTTCGTAAGGTCGAGTGAGCGACGACAAAAAAATTCGCAGATCAAGGAGGAACACTCAAGGAGGAAATCACAATGTCAATGGTTATAAGGAACAACATGGGCGCGCTGCGAAGTTACAACGTCATGAACGCCAACCACACCAATGCGCAAAAAAATTTCATGAAGGTTGCAACCGGCGAAAAAATCAACAGCGCGCAGGACGATTCTGCGGCATACTCAATTTCCGAGAGAATGCGTAACCGGATTCGTTCACTCGAACAGGCTCACCGCAACACCCAAAATGGTCACAGCATGGTTTTGACGGCAAGCGAGGCTGTCGACACAATCACCGAGACGCTCCGATCCATCAAGGAAAAAGCCATCAACGCCGCCAACGATTCAAACACCGACGACGACCGTAAGACGTTACAAAAGGAAGTCAATCAACTGATTGATCAAGTCGACGACAACGCCCTTGTTACCTTCAACGGCAAATATTTAATCGACAACACCAAAAATCACGCGGCAACGGCGACGAAAACGATTTTGCTCAATCAGGCACTCGACACCGGCACTTCAGTCGGCGACAATCTTACCGATTTGAAAAACCGTGCGGGCGATTCGCTCGGCATAACCACCGACGACAAATATCAAGTTTCGTGGGTCATCAACGGCAAAACCGAAACCACAACCGGCGACGCCGACGGTACCACATTGCAAACTTTGTTGGAGGCACCCGGCACCGTCACTGCGGCAGATGTCGCGGCAAACAACAGTGCGGGCAAAGACAAATACAATCTCGACGTGTACACGCCCGACAAAACCGAAGGCATAACAATCACGACGAACACCGGCGGCGTCAAAGACCAAATCGCCGGCTTCACTGTCAGCATCACGGACTCCGCAGGCAACATTCGCACTTCCGCCAACGCGGCTTTGAATCAGTTCAACGAAATTATTCGCGGCGAAAATCAAACGGCCGACAACTCGCTGAATTTCCAAGTCGGTGCGGAGGCAAACGTTGCAACGCGAATAAGTTTGACGGACATGCGCGCCACCGCGTTGGGCTTGAAAGGTGAACACGGCTATTTGAGCGTGGCAACCAAAGACGACGCCAACGCCGCAATCAGCGTTATCGACAACGCGATAAAGAAAGTTGCCGATCAACAGGCATCACTCGGTGCGCTCATCTCACGATTGGATTACACCGCCGAAAATTTGACGACTTCTTACACAAACGACAAGTCATCCGAATCGGCAATGAGAGATGCGGATATGGCTCGCGAAATGACCAACTACACGCGGGACAATCTGCTGGCGCAATCGTCGCAGGCAATGTTGGCTCAAGCGGTTAGAGAACCCGAAAACGTTTTGTCTCTGCTCAGATAAAACGCAAATCGAAATTTCACGGCGTCGACTTTCGTCGGCGTCTTTTTTTTGGAGGTGCTCAAATGCCCGTACTCGATTGGCTCGGCAAGGAAAAAGTTATAAATCATCATCTCGACGTGCCGTTTCGCTTCCTCGACAAAAAATTTTCCGTCGGCGCGTCCGAAAACAAAATCATTCACGGCGACAATTTGCTTGCGCTCAAAAGTTTGCTGCCCGAATTCGCGGGACGCGTCAAATGCATTTACATAGACCCGCCTTACAATACCGGCAACGAAGGTTGGATTTACAACGACGCGGTGAACGACCCGCAGATTAATCGCTGGCTCGGACAAGTTGTCGGCAAAGAAGGCGAAGATTTGACGCGCCACGACAAATGGTTGTGCATGATGTATCCGCGCTTGCGATTGTTGCAAAAACTTTTGAGCAGTGACGGCGCGATTTTCATTTCGATTGACGATAACGAACAGGCGAACTTAAAATTAATCTGCGACGAAATTTTTGGCGCGCAAAACTTCTGTTCGTGTATGATTTGGAAATGCAAAAGCGGCGGCGCGAACGATGTTAAAGGAATTGCCTGCGATACAGAAAGTATTTTGGTTTACGCCAAAAATATTTCCGCATGTCAATTCAACAAAGACACAGAAGCGCAAGTCACGACAAATTACAATCACATGGACGAAAACGGACGACGTTATAGCTTGGATAGGCTTGATAAACAAAGTCTCGGTTATCAACCGACTTTAGACTTTCCGATAACAGGCACGGACGGAAAAATTTACGTCGTCGAACACAAAAACCCGTCGAATAAAGTTGCGCGTTGGCGTTGGAGCAAAGAAACTGTCGAACAACGATATGATGAACTCGTTTTCAAGTATCCTTACGTCTACACAAAGAATTATGAGAAAATCGACGGTGCAATTCCGCGAAATTTGCTTGTTGAAGAACGATTCGGCAGAACACGTAGCGGCAAAACCGAGTTGGCGGCTTTATTCGATAAAATTTCGCCGTTTGCGTTTCCGAAGCCTACTAAGCTGATAAAATTTTTGTTGTCTATTGCGACGGATAAAAATTCAATCGTGCTTGATTCGTTCGCAGGTTCGGGGACGACAGCGCACGCCGTCATAAATCTCAACGCGCAGGACGGAGGCAACCGAAAATTTATTTTGATTGAGCTGAACGACTACGCCGAATCAATTACTGCCGAGCGGGTTAAACGTGTCGGCGGAAGTTTTGACTTTTTCGAGTTGGGTGCGGAACTGTTTGACGACGACGGATTTATCAACGCCGAAGTGTCACGCGAAAAACTCTTCGACTACGTTTATTTCATGGAGACGCACAAACATTTCTCGCCGAGCGACGAAGAATTTTTGCTGGGCGTCGACGACGGAATTGCTTATTATTTTTTCGACGACGAGGAATTAAATTTCGACTTGCTGGCGAAAATTCGGACTCGTGCGGCGGCGTATGTGATTTACGCGGCGAATTGTACGCTTGCCGACTCCGAACTTGACGAATTCAATATCACATTCAAAAAAATTCCCCGTGATATTCCGAAACTTTAATCGCAGTGATTGACTTCGGTCGTCGAGCGACTGACCAAATTGTTTGTCCACTTTTTAAAAGTGGCCCCGTGACGTGCCGCGAATTTAGGAGGGTTGCCGTGAATATTTTTTTATTGTTGACGATTGCATTGGCGATAATCATCGTGCTGTTGCGATTCAAAATCCCAATCGGCGCGTGCATGTTGGCAAGCGGAATTTTCATCTGGATATTTCGTTCGGGCAGTCCGCTTGCGCTGTTGCAGGCGTTTTACGAAACTTTCACACTGCCGCGAACTTACGACATAATTTTTGCGCTGTATTTCGTGATGTGTTTGGAAATCGAATTGCGCTTGAGCGGCGCACTGACCGACATGGTTAAAGCGTTGCGGCGAACTTTTTCGGACGTGAAAATTTTATTGGCGGCAATGCCCGCATTCTTGGGATTGTTGCCGAGCATCGGCGGAGCAAGATTTTCCGCACCGATTGTCGAAGAATTGAGCGCGAAGATAAATTTATCGCCCGAACACAAAGCCGCGATAAATTTTTGGTTCCGTCACCTGTTCGAGTTTTCAAGCCCGATAATCCCCGGCATGATTATGGCGTGCTCAATCGCGGGTGTGACTTTCGGCGCGTTCATCAGTCATCTTTGTTGGCTGACGGTGTTGGCGTTCGCAGTCGGCTGGATGATTTTGATTCGCCCGATAAAAATTCCGCACGAGCGAAAAATTTCCGAGACGGCGGCTGAAATTCGTCACGAGCGCAACGGTTTGCTGTTGGCGTTGCTCCCCGTGCTTGCGGTTTTCGCGGTCGTGGTTTTCGGCGGGCTTAACGCGTCGACTGCAACCGGTTTAATCGTCGTGGGATTGGTTTTCGTGCTTGCGTTGGTGAAACGTCCCGTCGGCGTGAAAGAAATTTTCCTCGGCGCGTTCGATTGGAAAATGTCGCTGAACATCTGTTGCATTTTATATTTCATTCAGCTGTTGAGCGTGACGGACGTGCTTAACGAAATTGTCGCGGCGTTTCAAGCGTCGCCGCTCCCCGTGCCGGTAATAATTGCTTGCGTGTCGCTGATAATCGGAATTTTGACGGGCATGAGCCAAGGACACGTGGCGATTGTAATGCCGATTGTCGCGGCGATGGGCACGGGCGATTTAAATCTTGCGGGCGTGGCGATGGCGTTCGGCGTCGCGGGACAAATGTTGACACCGACGCACGTTTGTTTAATCGTGACGGTTGATTATTTCAAAGCGGACTTGCTCAAGACGTTGAAGCCGATTTTGCTTGCGGAAATTTTAATCTTGACAATTTTCAGCGCGTACACTTTCATAACGTGGTAAAACAATTCCTAACTCCTAACTCCACACTCCAAACTAAAAAAAATTCCCCGCTCGTTTGAACGGGGAAAATTTTTTTTATGGGGAGGGTTTTAATCAATCAGTAAATTTTATCCAGAGTGTAGATGAGTGCCAAGCTTACCATCGGCAACGAGTTCAAGAAAAAATTCGTGCCGCGTTCAATAATTTTGCTGAGCATGGTCGTTGCCTCCTTTGCTTTGAATTTCCTTGCAACGCGGCGCAGTATAACACGCGGAAAATTTTTTGTGAACGGGCAATCGGTCGCGTTTCGGAACGAATTCGGTATTGTTTGGCGGCTTTTTATTCTGGTGACACTCCCTATGAGGGGCTTCTGATTTTCAATTAAATGTTTTCAGCTCGGCTTAAGCCGCAAGGTCTTACGAACACTTGTTGCCTCGACATTTAACAAAATCAGCAACGCGACTTACGTCGTGGCCGGTGCCTCGGCTACTACTACTTTGAAGTTATCTCCGTAGATACTTTGATAGTACGACCCGTACCGCAGAATTAACTGCGACGTTGGATTTTACGGCAGAGCGTCTTTTTCTGCCAACCGCACGTCCTTTCAATGCGCTGATTTATCGGACAGCACTAACCGTATTCCTATGACCGGTTTTGACTAAACCGGCGATTCAAATTATATGGTGGATTATCGTTGCAGTCAATTTGTTTGCGCCACTTCATATCTTTCGTGGCGCGAATCTGGTAAAAGTTTTCGGCGTCTGATATAATGCCCGTAATTTTTTTTGAAAAATTTTTTGCGAGGGTTTGTAATGAATAGAAATATCACGCCGACAATCGAGGGCGGACTTCTCGTCGCGATAACGGTAATTTTGGGACTTGTCACGGTTTATGTGCCGCTTTTGGGCATGATAGTCGATTTTTTCTTCGCGGTGCCGTCGGCGGTGTTGACTGCCCGTCAAGGCGCGGGCAAAGGTTTGAGCGCGTTATTCGTGTCGAGTATTTTATTGTCGCTGTTGATAAGCCCGCTGTTTTCGCTGAGACTTTGCTTGAGCGTCGGACTTTGCGGCGTGGCATTGGGCTGGGGCGTGCGGAAAAATTTCAACGCCGTAAGAATTTTTTTCACGACGTTGGTTGTCGCTTCCGCCGCGCAGGTTTTGTCAATCGCGCTTTTGAGTTTCGTCATGGACGTGAATTTAATCGACACGCAGTTAAAAATGGTGCGCGAATCCTTCGACGAATCTTTTAAAATGTACGAATCGATGGGCGTCGAAAAAGATCGAATCGCCGAGGCGCAAACGAATTTGGACGCGGGCTTCAAAGTGCTGGTATTTTTAATCCCGACGCTTTTGATGTTGTCGGCACTTTTGAACACGGCGGCGGCCTATTTAACTTCGCAGTGGATTTTCCCGAAATTGCGCATGAAGATGCCGAAAATGCCCCCGTTCGCTCAATGGCGATTTCCGTCGTTATTTTGTTATGCGGCGATTTTCGGCGGGCTCGGCTTGTACTGGGGAATAACTCGCGGTTGGGTGCAGATTTACGAAATATCGCTGAACGTTTTGGTTTTGTCGCTGATAATCGGGCTGATTCAAGGTTTGGCAGTTTTAACCGCGTTGGCGAATCGTTTCAAGCTGTCGACAATTTTTCGCGGCGTGTTGTGCGTGTTGTTGTTTTTAAGCCCGTTCATGTTGCAGGCGGCGGCGGTTTTGGGTTTGGTCGACATGATTTTTGATTACCGAAAAAGATTTTCGAGCGACGGGAGGTGACGCGAAGTGCCGAGAAATTTGTCCGCGTGGCCGGATTCGGTGATAAATCTTGCGGTAATGTTTTTGTTAATCGCCGTGCTGATTCACTACAACAAATTGTTGGGCGGTTGTGCGCTGATTGTTTGGGCACTTTTGATTTTCTTCGCTTACGAGCGGAAAAAGTGTCGCGAAAAACAATTCCAAGAGTACTGCGAAAATGTTATCGGAAATCTCAACGACATGATGTATTACGCGATGACGCAACTGCCCGAAGGAATTGTCGTCGTGGACGGTGACGGGCGACTTCAGTGGTGCAATGAAGTTATGCAAAGTTTTTCGGCGGTTGATTTTCAGCAGGGCATGTACGTTGCGGAATTTTGGGACGGTCTGATAAGCGACGACATTTTAAATTTGGTGCCCAACGGAACCGAACCTGCTCCCGAAGAAGGCGAATACCGCGTAACGGCACGGCGACGCAAAGAAACTGCGGACGGCGTTGTCGAAGAGTTCGACAGATATTTTTTGATTAAGTATCGGCATTTGCAGGCGAACGAAGATTATCCGCGCATGGTCGTCCTGTTTGCCCGCGAAACGACGCCTTACGAAGAATTGAAGATTGAGTATCAAAAAAGTCGCACGGCGTTAATTTATGTGCAAGTGGACAATTACGACGAAGTCACGCAAGGACTCAACGAGACGGAAAAAACCGCGTTGATGTTGTCGGTCAGCTCAATTTTGGAAAATTGGGTTGCGGAACTGTCGGGATTTTTGCGGCGCGTGGCTGACGACATGTTTATCGTCGTTTTGGAGCGGCGGGCACTTGAACGGGCAATCGACGAAAAATTTACCGTGCTGGACAAAGTTCGCCAACTCGTCAACAAAAAACAAATTCAAGTCACGCTGTCGATGGGGGCGGCGGTTGCGGAAAAACCTTCCGCCGAACAGACAATCAGCGAACTGTCCGAAAAAGCTCAATCCTGTTTGGATTTGGCACTCGGACGCGGCGGCGATCAGGTTGCAGTCAGATTGAACGAACGCGCACAATTTTTCGGTGGACGCGCCAAAGCCGTCGAAAAAAATACCCGCGTCAAAGCCCGCGTTATGGCGAAATCGATTCGCGACA